>JANXOQ010000409.1 GCA_025357775.1 Ferruginibacter sp.
CGCCATGCCCAGCGAGGGCGGGACCATTCTTCGCACGCGCGCCATCCAATACATTGCCTCCGGCCTTCCGATGCCCCGCGACTATTCCATCCTCCATGCAGCACCGTTAGACAAGTGGCTCCTCGTTGGAATCCCGGGATTCATCGGCCGGTTGATTCCTTACAGCTAGGTGGAAATTTGACACAAGCAACAACAATTACAAACAATGCAAACCCACTTACAATTGCAACTGGTGGAACGGCTTTTAACATTACTGGATTGCCAAGTGGAAACACAAGTACCGATAGCCTTGTATTGATAAACAACGCAACAGGGCAGTTAAAAAAAGTAGAAGTGAGTGAACTTCAAACAAAAATTGTAGAAATATTTGATGCGGCAGGTACACAAACAATGACTAACATTTTTTCTACTTTAAATTTTGGAACTACTACAATAATAGATGCTGGATATTCGGCTACTAGTGCTGTTATTACGGTTGCTAAGGCGGGTGTTTATAAAATAACTTTTAGAGCTACAGTAAATGTAACCAACAACACAAACTCTGGTGGAGAGTTTCAGCTTACCAATGCTGGTGTAGCCATACCTGGCACACTTGGTTATACTTATCAGCAAAACAATAACAGAAGACAAGGAACTGTAACCGTAGTAAAAATTGTAACATTAGCTGCTGCAAGTACAATATCTGTTCAAGGTAGAAGGTATAGTACAGCTGGTAATCTCACTCTTACCGCTAATGGTTCATCACTATTAATAGAAAAAATTAGATAATTATTATGAAACAAATTGCTTCAATATTTTTTTTATTTTTTTTAACTTTTGTAGCAAGTGCTCAAACACTTATTACCCCTGCGGATGTAGTTAATTTTCAAACGGCAACTACAAATGCTAATGAAAATGATATGTACCAAGAAACTACCAATAATTTATTTTATATAGGACTATCTAGTGGAAGATTAAAATTGATACAAGATAGCATAAAAACAGATGCAACCCTTGTGGGTGCTGGGTTTAATGGAAATACGTTAAAATTAGCGCAGCAAGGAGCAAGTTTAAATCAAGTACTAAAATGGACAGGTACAACTTGGTTGCCGGCCACTGAAACGGCTGTAACACCTATCAACTCTTGGCTTTTTACAGGTAACAATACTGGGGTTACTTATCCTACAAATTTTTTAGGAACAACTATTGATGTGCCAATGTCCATCCGATCTAATAATACTGCAATGCTTGAGGTAGGAAGAAGACAAGCAATTGGATTGCTTGATGCAGGTAGCACAGGTTTGTTCCCCTATAACCAGCCCAACGCATCTGTAATGTACGTAAGAGGTACAGGAGGTGCATCTGCATTGCAATTTGAGGCAAGCGGAGCTGCTTTTTATAAACCAATTTTTTTTACAGATGCTGATGGTAATTTTAAAATGAGAGGTTCTAGCGCTGGTACTGATTTTTTTGAATTGGGCAGTGCTGGTACAGCCAATGCTGGAAAACTAGATTTTACCATTGGTGATGATGGAGATGAGCCGATTGTTTTTAATAAATATAATTACTCACCTGTTGGTACAGTTGAAATGATGCGTATGCAAGGTACTGGCTTAAATAATACAGTAAGGGTTGGGGTAAATATGGCTGGTGCTGTGGCCAATTCTACTTTTCAAGTAACGGGCTCTGTAGCTACTAATATTGCTATTGCAAATGCCGCTTTAACTTTAACAGAACTTAACCATACCGTTATAGTAACAGCAAATGTAAATATTACATTACCTGCCGCCAGTACATGTATTGGTAGGCTATACATTGTTAAAAAAACGGTAACAGGTGCTGCAACAATTACCAGTTATGTTAATAATTTGGGAATAGCCAACACAACTTTTACCCTTGGTGTATTACAATTGCAAAGCGATGGTACAAATTGGCAGCAGATAAATTAGTTTGCACGATTTT
>JANXOQ010000425.1 GCA_025357775.1 Ferruginibacter sp.
CAACATAGACTCTGGCAATTTAGCCAAATAGCTTGGGCTAAATGCTTGTGCACCCAATGCACCAGAAATATTAAATGATGGAAGAAATTCCGCTTTTGCAACCGACAAATCTAGTTTTGCAGCTTGTACATCAAAAGCCGCTTGCTTTACATCTGGCCTATTTACCAATAATTGCGATGGAATACCTTTTGCCATAGTTGGTAATGCAAACGAAAGAATGCCTGTTGTATCTCTTACGATTGGCTGTGGATAGCGCCCTACCATTAGGTTTAATAAATTTTCTTTTTCTTGTATGCGTTGCAATACATCGTACTCTAAACTTTGTGAGCTATATACTTCTCCCTCAAACTTTTTTACGGCAAGCTCTGTTGCAGCAGCAGCCTGCTTTTGCACTTTCACAACTTCCAACGCTTTCTTTTGCAATACAATTGTTTTTCTAATTACATCCAATTGATTATCCAAAGCCAATAACTCAAAATAACTATTAGCAATTTCTGCAACTAGGTTTGTTATTAAAAAATTTCTACCTTCTATGGACGACATGTAGCGAATTGCAGCAGCTTTTTTTGCATTGCGTAATTTTTTCCAAATATCAACTTCCCAAGTTGCTTTTAATCCTCCTCTAAAATCTGGAAGCCATTCAGGTACAAGTTTGCCATTATCAATTTCCGTGCTTGCATCTCCTGCACCTTGGCTAGTGAAGCGTCCTACTTTATCTACACCAAGGCCTATGCCAGCTTCCACCATTGGCAATATTTTACCATGCTTACTTTTAATTTCGTTTTTTGCAATTTGTATTTCTTGAAACGCAATAGCTAGCTCCTGATTGTTGTGTAATGCTGTATCAATTAGGTTACGCAAATTAGTATCTGCAAAAAAACTTTTGTAACTAATGGCAGCACTGTTTGTAGAATCGTTGCTACTATTTGGGAACATATTTGGAGCTTGCTTTGCAACAGGTGCAGGCGCAAGTGATGGTATTTTGCAACTTGCAAATGCAATAATGCAAGCAGCTATTAAGTAATTATTTATCTTTATCATTGCTGTTATTATTTTCTATAGGGTGATTGTCGTTTGTTGTTTTATCTTCTTCTTTCTTATTTATGTAACTCTGTTCAACAATTTCATCGGTTACTGTTTCTTCTTCTTCATTTTGAACCAAAATATTTTTTTCGCTAATTTTTGCAAAGAAGTAATACAAACCTGGAATAATAAGCACACCGAAAATTGTACCGAACAACATACCACCAACCGCAGCAGTACCAATGGTTCTATTGCCAATAGAGCCTGGGCCAGATGCAAGAACCAACGGCATAAGCCCAGCTATAAATGCAAAAGAGGTCATTAAAATTGGGCGAAGCCTTGCCGAAGCACCATCAATTGCTGCTTGTAGAACCGTAGCACCAGCTCTATGTCGTTGTACTGCAAACTCTACAATTAAAACAGCGTTTTTACCAAGTATTCCAATTAGCATTACCATGGCAATTTGTGCATAAATGTTATTTTCTAAGCCAAGTATTTTTAGCAAAAAGAAAGTACCAAACAAACCAACTGGTAATGATAATAAAATTGGTAACGGCAAAACAAAACTTTCGTACTGTGCAGATAAAACTAGATAAACAAAAATTAAAGAAATTAGAAAAATATAAGTTGCTTCATTTCCACGCCTTGTTTCATCTAACGATATACCACTCCACTCAATACCAAAACCTTTTGGCAATGTTTTTTCTGCTACTTCATTTACTGCAGCAATAGCATCGCCACTGCTATAACCCTCTGCTGGGCTTCCGCTTACCTCACTTGAGTTGTACATATTATGCCTTGTAATCTCACTTAAGCCATAGGCTTTTTCAATCTTCATAAAAGCAGAATACGGCACCATTTCTTCTTTATCATTTTTTACATAAAGCTTCAAAATATCTTCTGGTAAGGCTCTATACTCTGGTCGTGCTTGCACCATAACTTTATATGGTCTATCAAATTTTATAAAACCAGTTTCGTAGTTACTACCAATTAAAGTGCTAAGGTTATCCATAGCATTTGCAATAGTTATACCTTTTTGTTGCGCTTTATCATTATCAATACTTAATTTGTATTGAGGAAAACTTGCGCTGTAAAAAGTAAATGTAGAAGTTACTTCTTTTCTTTTACTCATTGCTGCAACAAAATCCTTACTTACAGTTTCCATTTTTTTAAAATCACCACTGCCTCCTTTATCCAACAAACGTAAATCGAAACCGCCTGCTGCTCCATAACCTGGTAATGCAGGTGGAGGTAAAAATTCTAGTTTTGCACCTTTTATTGCTTGCGACTTTTCTTCCAATTCTTCCATTACCTGTGCCAGCGTATGTTTGCGTTCACCCCAATCTTTGAGGTTTACCAAGCAACTACCTGTATTAGAACCTGTACCTTCACTAAGTACCTCATAGCCCGCCATTGATGATACCGATTTTACATCGGGCATTTCTTCTGCAATTTTTTGAAGTTGTAAGGCTATTTCGTTTGTACGTTCGAGCGTACTACCAGGCGGCGAAAGTATTATTGCGTAAAATACACCTTGATCTTCATTTGGTATAAATCCTGATGGTATTGTGCTACTCACTGCCCAAGTACCTACACAAAATAAAGCTAGCACTGCAAAAGTCAGCACTCTTCTATTTGCAATTATACTCACCAAATTTTTGTAGCGTACATTTAATTTATTGAACCAATTATTAAAGCCTTGTAAAAAGCTATTGAGTATATTTTTTTTCTTTTTTATGCCATGGTTATTTTTTAAAATTATAGCACACATTGCAGGTGTAAAAGTAAGTGCGACAATACCAGATAAAACAATAGCCGTAGCCATGGTAACAGAAAATTGGCGATAGAAAACACCAACTGGTCCACTCATAAATGATACTGGAATAAACACCGCAGCCATTACCAATGTGATAGCAATGATTGCACCACCAATATCTTTCATTGCAGCCATGGTAGCTTGTAATGGCGGTAAGTGTTCTTCTTCCATTTTAGCATGTACGGCTTCCACTACTACAATGGCATCATCTACCACAATACCAATTGCCAGCACCATAGCAAAAAGCGTAATCATATTTATAGTAATGCCAAACAATTGTAAAAAAAAGAAAGTGCCAATTAAGGATATAGGCACCGCAATTGTAGGGATTATGGTACTTCTAAAATCGCCCAAGAAAATAAATACCACAAGCGATACCAATATAAATGCTTCAATAAGTGTATGTATTACTTTTTCAATGGAAGCATCTAGAAACTTTGATACATCATAACTCAATTCATAATCTAACCCTTTAGGAAATGTATTTTTTTTAATTTCCTCCAATTTCTTTTTTACATTATTAATTACTTCTTGCGCATTACTACCATAGCTTTGTTTAATAACAATTGCTGCGGATGCTTTTCCGTTTAAAGTTGCGTACAAATTGTAATAAGTATTTCCAAATTCAATATCAGCAACATCTTTTAGCTTTAGCAATTCTCCATTTGGGTTTGCTCTTAATACAATGTTTTCGTATTCTTCTTTTGTGGTGTATCTACCTGAATATTTTAATACGTATTCAAAAGCTTGCGATAATTTTCCTGAGCTTTCTCCCAATCGCCCTGGGCTTGCCTCTAAACTTTGTTCGTTTAAAGATTTCATTACCTCTTCTGCTGTAGTTTTGTAAGCCAACATTCTATCTGGCTTAAGCCATACTCTCATTGAATATTCTCTATCTCCCAACACATCAGCAAAGCCTACACCATTTACTCGTTTTAGTTCAGATAAAATATTTAAATCTGCAAAGTTGTACAAGAATCCTTGATCAAAAGTAGTATCCTTACTAAAAAGGTTTACATACAATAACATGTTTGATTCTTCTCGAGTAATTTTCACACCTTCACGAACAACCAATGGTGGCAACTTATTAATTACTGATGCAACCCTGTTTTGTACATTAACAGCAGCAATGTTTGGGTCTGTACCTAATTCAAAAACTACTTGTATTGTTGCTTCTCCATCATTTCCTGCATCGGAGTCCATGTACTTCATACCTGGCACACCGTTTATAGCTCTTTCTAAAGGAATAAGTACCGCTTTAGTCATTAACTCACCATTGGCACCTGGGTACTCTGCGTTTACATTTACTTTTGGCGGCGATATAGCTGGAAACTGTGCAACGGGAAGTTTTATTAAAGCCAATAGCCCTAAAAAAACTATAACTATGGATATAACGATAGATAAAACTGGTCGTTGTATAAATCTATTAAACATTATTAAAAATTTTGGGTGAAAAAAGGCTTACTTAATAAGCTGTAGGTTGCTTATTACAGTTTTTGCATCTTCTTCTTTGTAACTTATTTTATCTCCGTCTTTTACTTTTTGCAATCCCTCAATCAGTATTTTATCATCAGGGGCTAATCCACTTTCAATTACAAATAATTCTGGCAACCTGCTTTTGATTTTTATTTCCTTACTTTTTATTACATTATTTTTATCAACTACATATACATACACTTTATCTTGCAGTTCATAAGTTGCTTTTTGAGGAATTATCATAGCATTATTTAGTGAGACACGCATTTGAATTTTACCTGTTTCGCCATGTTTTAATAACAAATCTGGATTAGGAAATTTTGCTCTAAAGGCAATGTTACCTGTTTCGTTATCAAACTCTCCTTCTATATTTTGTACAATACCAAATTGATTATACATTTCACCATTTGCCAATAATAATTGTAGGTTGTTTGCCTTATCTGAATTATTGTGGTGCAATTTAAAATTCAAATATTCAGATTCTGGCATATTAAAATAGGCATAAATACTTCTATTGTCAGATAAAGTAGTTAGCATTTCACCTTCATCAATAAGGCTGCCTAGTTTGTGTGGTATTCTATCTACAACTCCATCAAAAGGAGCTTTAATACCTGTTAAAGAAAGATGAGTTTCTGCCAATAATAACTCAGCTTTTGCTTGCGATAGCTCTGCATTTTGTGCTTCGTATTCTGATTTTGCTCCCTCTAATTTTGCTTGCGCCAATACTTTCTCAGATTTAGAAACGATATCTTTATCTGCCAATGTTTTTGCATTCAGCAATTCTGTTTCAGATGCTTTAATTTCTGCCTTTGCTTTTAAAACACCTGCTTGCGCCTTTGCTATACCAGCTTTTGCTTTTAGTACATCTGCTTCATATAGCCTTGGCATAATGGTAAACAGCATTTGCCCTGCTTTTACATACTGCCCTTCATCTATATAAATTTTTTGTAAATATCCTTTTTCTTGTGCCCTTACCTCTATATTTTGCACAGATTGTATTTGGGCAATGTACTCTTTGTCATAAGCAGTATCAATTACCAATGGTTTGATGCCCGAGTAAGAAGCTATCTCTTCTTTGGAGGCAGTTTTATTTCCGCAACCGATATTTATAAGGGTAGTAATTGCCATTATATAAATGGCATAATTCAACTTGGACATATAATTTTTTTAAGGTAGTAAATCAAAACAAACAGCAGTGCTGTAAAGTAAGGGTTTAGGCTTTATTTAAGCCAGCAAAAAATTTATAAATCAAATGCGCAGATTGCGAATAGTGAGGTATCGTTTATTAGTATACGAACTATGTGTATACTTTATAGATATTAAAGAATTAGGTAATTGATTTAATTGGAATCTATTTGAGAAACAAGAAATGTAGTTTGAATTGATATAAGAAAATGTATTGTTATGCTGTTTTTCCTCATTTTCATCTTCATCCCACTCTTCAATAAATTTATTTAACTCAATATCTTCACATATAGTTTTGGTAATTTCTATATGGAGAGTTTTATTTAAAATTGATTGCTTGTAGTTAGAATTGGTATGCTGACTAAGAACAGCAAAGAAAAACATTGAGAATAAAATACTTACAAGCCAATTCATCTTACGAAATTAGATCACAATTTTTGTATCAACAATTTAATTTTAATCTTTAACAATTTGTATACAAAATCGTTGCCATTACAAATGTAATCATCTTTATAAATTGCCATACTTATAATTGTTCCAAGTATATCAAATTGAGAAGTCAATTGAGAATTTACTATTTTCTTACTTTCACTTGGCTAATAAATGATAATTGGAATACGAAAACTAGTTTAGTTATTTAGTATTATTAAACTACTTTTCAACTTTAGCCAAGTTGAAAAAATTATGTAAACTATTGTAGTAATAACTCATTGCTTTCATAGCAGTAGTATAATTTTTAGGAATATCTTTTTTATGACTTGTTGGAATGTCACACAGGTAATGTGTAGAAATATTATAATTAATTGCTAAAAATGGTTGCTTAGTTTCATTTATTTTTCTATTGAAAAAGGTAAAATATAATTATAGTGCATACCAATAATATGTAATTTTTTGCCTTTGTCTTCTTTTATATCATTTATAAAATAATATTTTTTATTGCATAATGCAACCATACTTTTTACTGCATACGAACAAAATCATTTATTTAAAATTGACGCAAAGTTTAATTTATGACAATTTTAGTTTTTCATTCAAAAATAACTTTGTGCATAATTTTAAAATGCTAACTTCGAATTTCAAAATAGTTAGTTAAACAACTATTTTTTTAGCTTTGCAAAAAAACAAATAGAAAGTAATGAAACGTACAATAAAAAAAGTTGCTGTATTAGGAAGTGGTGTTATGGGAAGTCGCATTGCTTGCCATTTTGCAGGGATAGGGTTGCCTGTTTTGTTATTGGATATTGCAGCTCCCTCTAACTCCTCCGAAGGTGGAGAAGCACCGAAAGGAGTGGAGCGAAATAAGATTGTAAATGATGCTTTAGCGGCTGCCGTAAAATCTAATCCATCGCCATTATATACAAAAGATGTGTTGAAGAAAATAACCACAGGTAATTTTACAGACAACATGAAAGATATTGCCACCGCTGATTGGATAATAGAAGTGGTTGTAGAAAGACTCGATATAAAACAACTTGTTTTTGCAGATGTAGAAAAGTATAGAAAGCCTGGAACGTTGATTACATCCAATACTTCGGGCATACCTATACATATGATGGCAGAGAGTAGAAGCGATGATTTTAAAAAACATTTTTGTGGTACACACTTTTTTAATCCACCACGCTACTTGCGTTTGTTAGAAATAATTCCTACTGCACATACAGATGCAGACGTAGTAGATTTTTTAATGAGCTACGGCGATTTGTACCTTGGTAAAACAACAGTACTTGCAAAAGATACACCTGCATTTATTGCAAATAGAGTAGGGGTGTTTAGTATGATGGCGATTATGAATAGTATGGAAAAATTGGGTTTATCTATTGATGAAATAGATACATTGACTGGCCCTATAATTGGAAGACCAAAGTCTGCAACTTTTCGTACTGCGGATGTTGTGGGCATTGATACCTTGGTGAAAGTAGCCAATGGCGTAGCAGCAAATTGCCCGAATGATGAAGCAAAGAATATTTTTAATATTCCTGCTTGGCTTACCAAAATGGTAGAGAATAATTGGTTGGGTGATAAGACTGGGCAAGGGTTTTTTAAGAAAACGAAATCGGCTGATGGTGCAAAAGATATTTATGTATTAAACCTATCAACGCTTGAATATGAGCCACGCAAAAAAGCAAAATTTGCAACGCTTGAAGCAGCAAAACCAATTGAGGATTTAAAAGCAAGACTGAAAGCATTGAATGCTGGGCAAGATAAAGCAGGAGAATTTTATCGTTCATTTCACCATGCATTGTTCTCTTACATTTCTCACCGCATACCCGAAATAAGCGATGAAATATATAGAGTAGATGATGGTATGATGGCGGGTTTTGGTTGGGAGATAGGTGCTTTTGAAAGTTGGGATACACTGGGTGTAGCCAAAACGGTAGAAGCCATGAAGGCAGCAGGTTGTAGCGTAGCTACTTGGGTGGATGATATGTTGAAAAAAGGGATAACAACGTTTTATAAAGTTGAAAACGGTAAACGTTTATGTTACTCTCCCAAACATGGAGCGTACAAAGTCCCCTCTTTCGAAGGGGATTTAGGGGAGGCTCTGCCAGGCGGAGATGCGTTTATAGTGATGCGTAATTTTGAAAATGAAACTGTGTGGAAGAATAGTGTGTGCAGAACTTATCATTTAGGGGGTGATGTTTTAGGCTTAGAATGGAATACAAAAATGAATAGTATTGGCGGCGAAGTATTAGAAGGTATTAACAAATCTATTGCGCTTGCCGAAGAAAAATACAAAGGCTTAGTAATAGCAAATGAAGGAACAAATTTTAGTGCAGGAGCAAACGTAGGTATGATTTTTATGCTAGCCATTGAACAAGATTTTGATGAAATAGATATGGCTGTTCGCCAATTTCAAAATACGATAATGCGTGTACGGTATTCTTCTATACCTGTGGTGGTGGCGCCTCACGGGCTTGCGCTCGGCGGCGCATGCGAAATGAGTTTGCATGCCGATAAAGTTATAGCCGCTGCGGAAACTTACACCGGCTTAGTAGAAGTAGGCATTGGCGTAGTACCTGGAGGTGCTGGTACAAAAGAATTTATATTGCGTGCCGCAGATGAAATGCATGCTGGCGAGCCAGAAACAATTACACTTACCAATCGCTTCTTAAATATTGCTACAGCAAAAGTGGCTACGTCTGCTCATGAAGCATACGAACTTGGCATATATCGCAAAGGGATTGACGAAGTTTGCATGAATATAGGTAGGCGTATTGCTGATGCAAAAAAAGCTGTAATAGATTTGTATGATTCTGGTTATGTAATGCCTGTGCAACGTACCGATATAAAAGTGCTAGGTCGTAGTGGCTTGGGTGCTATGTATGCAGGCATAAACGGTATGCACAAAGGAAAATATGCCACAGACCATGATGTAACTGTAGCAAAAAAACTAGCGTATGTAATGTGTGGCGGCGACCTTAGTGAGCAACAATTAGTAAGCGAACAATATCTCCTAAACTTAGAGAGAGAAGCATTCTTAAGCCTAACTGGCGAAAAGAAAACTTTAGAAAGAATACAAAGTATTTTGAAGACAGGGAAGCCATTGAGGAATTAAGAAGTTTGATATTAGATTTTAGGTTTTTAGAAACAAGAATGAAGAAGTTTTTTTTCTTTTTGTTCCGACGGACTACAACGGAATTTACTCTTAGTAACAACAGGTAAACCCATGTACTTTTGTGCAGTAAAAGCAACCCCAAATAAGGTTAAACAAATAATAAATAATTTACTTTTGCTTCAAAAATCAATAAAAAGTTTTACTAATTGGGTACGCATAAAATAAAACTATTTCTTCAATAACAGAGCTATATTTAGAAACAAAGCTTTGACATATAAATTTGTATTTTTTACTTTAAAAAATAATATGCGTTTTATTTTTGTATTTATATTAGTAATAAATTCAGCATGCAATAATGCGAAAATCGCAACAAAAACAAATAATAATTCGCAAGAGCAATTAGAAGCTAATAGTGTTTCAAAAAAAATGTTAGAAGTAGGTATTGATTTTGTTGCAGAAGGTACTGAGCCATCATTTTGGAAATTGACAATTAATTATGACGATACAGTACGCTTTGAATCTGCCGATGGACTTACTCTAAAAATTGCTTTTAACCAATTAAAAAAAACCACGAGTTTAGATAAAATTATTTTTACAGGCACAAAAAAAGAAGGCACAATCGTAATTTCTATTTTTAACAAAAGCTGTAACATACCCACACAAAAAGAAGTATATACAAAAGAGGTAACTTTTTTATTTAATACAATTCTATATAAAGGTTGTGGCAAATTTCTTGTAAATGATTTACTTAATGGTAAGTGGGAGTTAGAGAAAATTGGTAATGAATTAATAGATAAAAATTACTACAAACAAATGCCTATTTTTATTTTTGACATAAATAAAATAAACTTAAATGGTAACGATGGGTGTAATAATTTTTCGGGAGAAATAGAAGTTATTGGAAAACGTATTCAATTTTACAATTTAATATTTGATAGAAAAAACTGTTCTAAAAAAAGTATTATTGACATTATTAACAAGAAAATAAAAAGCCAGTTGGTTGATTTTTATTTTAAAAATAGTAAGCTGTATTTGTACTTAATAGACGATAGTATTTTAGTATTTAAGAAAATATAATACTTTCTAAAATTTACATAATAGCTCAATTGTACCTATTTGCGTATTTGCTCAAAGTGATATGCATAAATCTTATAGTTGGGAGTCAACTTTGTGGAAACCCTAAAAATGACATAAAAGATTTTGTATTATCGTAATTAGTGTTTTAATTTACAACTTATGAATGTTCAATCACATTTTATTTCGCCAAAGTTAGAAGGTAAAAGGTTTGAAGACCATACAATTCCTTTAGAACTTTTGGAGGACTTCGCTGCATTCGAGGAATTGTTAATTGAAGTTGCTAAGTGGATTTATCTTAAAGAAAATCCAAATAGAAAACGTGTACCAAACGGTTTTACAGAAGGCTTTTCATTAAAATTAGCCTCTATTGGAGAAGGAAGTTCAGTTGCGAATATTGTTATAGCAGCTGCTATAGGACTATTCCCTACAGAAAACAATAGTTACTTTGAAAGAGCTAAAGAAAATATTGTAAACTCAATTAACGCAGCAGAAAACAATCAAAATGTTACTCAATTTATACCTGAAAATTTCTTAGGATATTTTAATAAAATTGGGAAAAACTTAAAAGAAGATGAAACAATTAATTTCTCCAATAATACTCAATTCAGAGCAGTGTTAAATAAGGAAACTAGAAAAAAACTTGTATTAGCTTCATCTACAATAACTGAGGTTATAACTCAAACCAAAATAAGAGGTTTTATTCCTGAATTAGATAAAAGTACAAATTCATTTACTTTACAGTTAGTTAATGGACAGAAAATAATTTGTTCAATTGAACCTCAGTTTAAAAAGCCAATTTTTGAAGCTTTTGACAATTATGAAAAAGGTTTGAAAGTCATTTTGAATGGACTTGGAAAATACAACAAAAATGATAAACTAGAAGGATTTGAAAGAATTGAACATATTACAATAATTGATAGTTTAGATGTAAGCGAACGAATAGAAGAAATTTCAAAGTTGGAAGATGGTTGGCTAAATGGCGAAGGAAAATCACCTTTGAAAGGAAATCTAATTTGGTTTACAAATATTTTTGAAGATAATTTTAAATCTTCATTGCCATTACCTTATTTATATCCTACAATAGATGGTGGATTACAAGCTGAATGGAGTTCTATAAAATCTGATATTTCTTTAAAGATAAATTTGGAAGATAAAGCTGCTACTATTCATATATTGGAATTAATTAATGACAATGAAATTGAAAATTCATTTGACGTTTCTCTAAAGGAAAGTTGGGAATCAATTAACACTATTATTGAAGAAAAATTATAAGAAGATTAATGGAAAAAGAAACATTACTGCATAGACAAGTTCATCCATCTTTTGTACAATTAGATAAAATTTCAGTTCAAGTATTTATTACTTCACAAGTATTCAAACCTACACCTAAAGATGATAGCAAATTATCAGTATATAATTCAGAGGAATTTACAGCTAAAGAATCATTTGCTCATTTTATATCTGAACCTAAAAATAGTTCAATAGGCGTTGTTTCTGTTAATATTGAAGAATGTAATTTTGAAGGCTTAAATGTAGTTGAAGATAATCAACCGTTTCACGGTCATTGCCACATAGACTTTGAAAATTTATCTAGTAAGCAGATTGAAAAGAAAGCAAAAAAACTAAAATTAGCTGCAACTAATAGAGGTTGGCAATACAAATCCGAATAAAACGAACGCCCAACATTGGTTTTTGTGCAAGTTGGACGGATGGAATAACAATGAGCATTTGTGCATAGCCCAGATTTAGTTCGGGCTGAAGAATTACTAATGAGGATTTGTTATTTTTTTTTACATTTATTTTTCAATAACTAGCGGTTCTGGGTAGAAGGAATTATATTTTTCAACCATCACAAAACCTTAGCCGTATTATGCCATCCAAATAAATGTGCCTTACTAAATTATTATATTTAAGTTTAAAATGAAAATTATTTGTTAAGTGTTAAAATTTACTAATAAAATAGATGTAATCTTAATATTGTATTTACTCTTATTAAAAACTTGGGCAAGGAATACCTTTAGACTCCGACTTACGCTTTATGTAAATCAAAGAAAATTCAGAGCCACCTCTGCTTGCTGTTGCAGTTTTTAAACTACTAATGTTTACATCGTAGCTGGCTCCAATTCTTAAGCCTCCTACTTCCAAACCTAGGTAAGGTATTAAAGCATCATTTAACCGCAGCCATGACCCCAAAAAAATTGAAGCAGGTTTTGCATCCTCTTGGCTAAGGTTGTAAGATAATGCAGCACCTAACGTAGTTTCACTAGCACCAGCTTGTACTTGGTGTATTACAGAAGCATTAACTTTTAACAGATCAGTAAGTGGAAAAGTACCACCACCATGTGCTGTAAACCTACTAGCAAGTTTATAATTTTTATCAATAAAACCAACAGAAGGTCTATTTACATGGTACACAGAAACACCAGCATAGTAATTATTAATACCATTTGTGGAGCCAGAAAATAAAAGCCCAGCATTCAAATCAAAATAACTTTGATTATTTCCGTTGGTAAAAAAATCTGTACGTGCACCAGTAAAACCGTTGGAGCGAAGCATATCTTCAAAAGTAAGTTTACCTTCATCAATAGATAAATTACTGTAGGTGCCTTGAAAGCCTGCACCTATTGTATTATAACCATCTTCGTCCAACGCTTTGTGATACGATAATGATGCAGAACCAAAGTTTAATTTTAACTGTCCATTGGCACTAGCATCTGTAAGTGCTGAAAAACCAATACCAAACACATCACCAGCAGGTAATTTACTTTTCATTATACCAATATCAAAAGATGCGCTACTTGTAACATAAGCTTTAGGTATAGAAGGCCATTGGTCTCTATGGTTTACGGCTAGCCTCCACTCACCATCAAACTTTCCTGTAAAGGCAGGATTTAACGTAAGAGGCGATGCAAAAAATTGTGAAAAATGTGGGTCTTGCGCTTTTACTGAAACTACAGCGGCAAGCATAAATATAATCAATAAAAATTTTCTCATTTTTGTAAATTCTTTGCAATAAAGGTAAGAAAATCGTGTAAAAAGCTGCAACATTTTTTAAAAGTTATTCACTTTTCATAAATTAGTATTAAAAAGTAAAAGGTTTTATTTTAAAAAATATTAAAATCTAGTTGCTTTAAAGAAATAAAAATAATTTTAAACTACCATCTTATACTATAAAATTTACAATCAAATACAAAATATTGTAATCTTATTTATCTGTTTATTGCTGCATTTTAGTGCCATAAGCCAAATCTCCAGCATCCCCAAGCCCTGGTATAATATATCCTTTTGCAGATAAATCATCATCTATACAACCACACCAAATATTTGCAGTAGGCTCAGCAGCTAATAAGGTTTCTATACCTTTTTTAGCAGCAATAGCGCATACAACATGCAGCTCTTTTATATTGCCTGCTTCTCTTATGTATTGTATTGCTTTTATAAGCGATGCGCCTGTTGCTAGCATAGGGTCGCTTACTATTACCACTCTTCCTTCTATAGGAGGGCAGCTCATATATTCAAGCAATATTTCAAAACTGCCGTCAGCATTGTGTTTGCGGTACGCACTCAAAAATGCATTGTCTGCCCTATCAAAATAACTAAGCAAACCATTGTGCATAGCTAAACCTGCACGCAATATTGTAGCAAGTACTGGCTGGTCTTTTAGTATTTTGCATTGCGCCTTTCCCATTGGGGTTAAGATTTCTGCATTCACCGTATCCATGCCTTTGCTTATTTCATAGCCTATTACTTCGGCTATCCGCTCTAAGTTTCTACGAAAACGCAATCTATCATTTTGTATTTCTACATTTCTCAATTCACTTACCCAGTTACTTATTAATGAATGATTGCTACTAAAATTGTGTACCATTTTGCTTTTAAAAATGTTTCGTTAAAGTTGTAAATAATTTGGTAAATTTAAAATAAAATCATGTAGTAAACTTACATTTGAAAATATTCTTACTAAACTACATTTTTATGAAAAACGTGTTTCTATTTTTAGCTATAACAATATCATCTGTTGCTTGTAATTATGGCAAAAATGATGCTGCCAAGGAAGATAAAAATTATGAAAAAATAAAAGAAACGTTAGAAGAAACTGAAAAGAAAAATCCCACTAAATTTATAAAAGTAGAAGGAGATAAAAGGAAAAACTTAATAGGGCAAACAGTTGTGAGAGGCACTATAACAAACAATGCAAAAGTTGTAACTTTTAAAGATGTAGACGTAAAATGTTGCTTTTACAGCAAAACAGGCATAGTGCTTGAAGAAGACCACGAAACAATTTACGAAAATATAGCACCTGGAGCATCAGCAAAATTTAAGTCAAAATATTTTACACCAAAGGGAACGGATAGTGTGAGTTTTAAGGTAGTGGAGGCGAGGTTTTAATATTTTAAGTTTAATATTTTAAATCTATTTTTAATAAATAATTCTTGTAAAAGTTGTTATTGTTTTTTGTAAATAAACGAAAGATTAAATCCTTATATTGATAAGTTTCCATTTGCATTTATAAACAGTAAACAAAACTTATTTACAACAATACTTTAAATTTTATTGTAAAAAAAGTTTTTAATCTTTTACTAAAATTTAAGTTTTTGATTTTATTTACAAATGATTTTTAGCAATAAATAAAAAATTAATTTTATACCAATTAAACCATGCAAACAATTTTAATAACAGGGGGTACCGGGCTTGTAGGAAAAGCACTAGTACAACTACTGGTACAAAAAAACTACCAAGTAATTATTTTAACCAGAAATATAAAAAACACAACCGCTGAACCAAATATAAGCTATGCCTTGTGGGATATAAATACTGGCTCAATAGATGTATCTGCTGTATGCAAAGCCGATGCAATAATACACTTAGCAGGCGCAGGTGTAATGGATAAAAAATGGACAGAAGAATATAAAAAGGAAATAGAAACAAGTCGTACAAAAAGTGCTGCATTAATTATAAATACTTTAAAAAATAATGTACACAATGTAAAAACTTTGGTAAGTGCATCTGCAATTGGATGGTATGGGGAGGATACAAAACCAAATCATTTTTTTGTAGAAACAGATGCAGCCGATAAATCTTTTTTGGGTGATGTGTGCCAACTTTGGGAACAAAGTGTAGAAGCAGCAATGCCAATAGGAATAAGAGTTTGCAAACTTCGCATAGGTATTGTGCTTAGTAAAAATGGAGGTGCTTACAAAGAGTTTAGAAGTCCTTTGAAATTTGGTGTAGCAGCAATACTTGGTGCTGGTACCCAAATGGTAAGTTGGGTACATATAGATGATTTATGCAGACAGTTTTTATATGCTCTAGAAAATGAACAATTGCAAGGCTCTTATAATGCAGTAGCCCCCGTACCTGTTAACAATAAAGTACTTACATTAGCTATTGCAAAAGCAGTAAAAAAAAGTTTTTTTATACCCATACATGTGCCAACATTTATTTTAAAAATAATGATGGGGCAACGTAGTATTGAAATCCTTAAAAGTGCTACCGTTTCTTGTGAAAAAATTAAAATATCTGGTTTTACTTTCTTATATCCTAGCATAAACGTAGCTATCGATGCTGTAGAGCATGTGTAATTTGTTAATTCTATCTATTTATTTAAGCAATCCGTAATAATGGCATACATTTTTAAAAGGAATAGTTTTTGTAAATACTTCCGTACATAAATTTAAAAAATTTTACTAATATATTTGCATAACTAAATAAAGACAATGAACTTTAACAGCGAATTTGAAAAATATGCCATAAAGCATAAAGGAATTAATAGCAATACCCTAAGTGGTTACAATAAAATTTGCGCCAAACAATTTGAAAGCCAAAACCCACTTGCAGCATGGGGGAATATTACAAACCTTACTCCAAACATTATTGAGGAACGCCCTATGAACGTAGCAGTAATGGACGTTTACAGCCGTTTGATGATGGATAGAATTATTTTTTTGGGCTATCCAATAAATGACGAAGTAGCAAATATTGTGACTGCTCAATTGCTTTTTTTAGAAAGTACAGACAGGCACAGAGATATTCAAATGTATATCAATTGCCCCGGCGGTGGTGTATATGCAGGCTTGGGCATGTACGATACAATGCAGTTTATAACCCCCGATATTGCAACGATATGCACTGGTATGGCAGCAAGCATGGGGCAGGTGCTTATGTGTGCAGGTGCAAAAGGTAAGCGTACCGCACTTAAACATAGCCGTATAATGATGCATCAACCAAGCGCAGGTGCAGGTGGGCAAGCAAGCGACGTAGAAATAACGGTAAATGAAGTAAAAAAAGTAAAGCAAGAGTTGTACGAAATTATATCATTGCATACAGGCCAACCAGTAGATAAAATTGCAGAAGATTGTAAAAGAGATAAATGGATGACTAGCACAGAAGCAAAAGAATACGGATTGGTAGATGAAGTATTGTTGATAAATGCACGCAAGCAAAAGAAAGATTAGGTTCCTGATGGCAAGGAGGAGTTTCTTGTAAGTAACCTGCTAAAAAGCTTTGCTTTTTAGCCAAACTAAAACAACAGCTATGGGCAACTGCGGTGGCGTCGCACATTTCAACATAATACCTTTACTCATCTTTTATTATGCAACAAGTAGCGAATAATTTAAAAAAATCTTCGAATCTATAGAGTCTAATAACAAAATCTAAATCACCATAAAATCAGTTTTCAAAAAGCCTTGTGAACAAAGCATCTATTGTTTATTAGCAAAAAAAATTAAAATATGAATTACAATAAAATATATCAAAACGACGAAGAAGAAAACCCAAAAGAACTTCCTGAAAGCCCAATGGAGAAAATGATGTCAGGCTGGCAGTTTGATAAAAAATTTATAGAGCAACGCAAAATATTTTTGTGGGGTCCAGTAGATGATAAAAGTGCCAAAGATATTACCAATCGTTTAATGTACTTAGAAGCAATAGACCCGGGTAAAGAAATTACGTTTTACATAAGTAGCCCAGGTGGAGTAGTTACAAGCGGCATGGTAATTTATGATACTATGCAAATGATATCATCACCAGTGAGCACTGTTTGCATGGGCATGGCAGCAAGCATGGGTAGCATTTTGCTTAGTGGTGGCGAAAAGGGCAAACGCTTTATTTTTCCAAGTGGCGAAGTAATGATACACCAACCAAGTGGCGGTGGGCAAGGTGTAAGTGCTGACCTTGAAATAATGGCCATACAAATGCAAAAAGTAAAAGAAATGGGGGCAGATGTACTTGCAAAAAACTGTGGCAAAACTCGTGAGCAAATAATGAAAGATTTTGATAGAGATTATTGGATGGATGCTAAAGAAGCAGTAGAGTATGGAATTGTAGATGGATTATTGGAGAAGTTGTAAAGGAAAATTTAAAATTAGAGGATGAAAGTTTTATTCGTTTCCGTAATTAGGAAAATAAAAATTTGAACATAATAAATAGAACAAATACTTTTAAAAGGTTTTGCATTTTAGTGCAAAACCTTTTTTACTTAGTAAATAAATGAACACAATTATATTTGTAAAATGAATAATATTTCTGTTGTAATTATCACTAAAAACGAAGGGCATATTTTAGAACGTACACTTCAAAGTATAAAAAGCCTAACAGATGATATCGTAATTGGTGATAATGGCAGTACAGATAATACCTTAGAAATTGCAAAAGCTTTTAATGCAAATATTATACAATATAATTGGCAGGGTTTTGGGCATGCAAAAAACATTGTTGTAAAAGCAGCAAAATACAATTGGGTACTTGCTATAGATGCAGATGAAGTACCTTCTGTAGCATTGGTAGAAGAAATGAAGTTATTGACACTACAAAATGAAAATGAAATTTTTATTATAAAATTTCAAAATTTTATTGGCAACAGAAAATTGCGTTTTGGTACATGGACTAATGTAAGTAAAATGCGCCTTTTTAATAAAAACTTTACTTCTTGGGATGATAAGCCAGTACATGAAAGTATCATTAAGCCTGTTAACACAAAACTAATCCATTTAAAAAATGTATTAAATCACTATTGCCATAAGGACATAATGGAGTACGCTGAAAAAATGACCTTTTATGGAAACGAAATGGCACACCGCTATTTTGAAAAAGGTAAAAGCCATAGTTTTTTTAAACAATATATTTATCCTATTTTTTTATTTTTTTACAATTATATTTTTAGGTTAGGTTTTTTAGATGGCAGCATTGGTTATGTAGCTGCTTATCTTTATTCATATTATGTTTTTATAAAGTATAACCGTTTATATGAATTAAAAAATAACAAGGATATAAAAATTTAGGTACAAAAAAATCTTTTGTCCGCAGTCTAAAATTTATTGCTTCACTTTTAAAATCTAAATCCCTCTAAATTTTTAAAATGCCCATTCAGTTGTATTTTACTTTTAAGCAGGTTCATCTGAACCATCATTTCAAGTACTTTTTCTAAATGTCTTTTTAATAACTCTTGTCTATGCAATTCTTCTTCAAATTCTAACAGTTGATACTCTTCTTCCAAAGTCATACCTGCGTGATGGGCCACATCAAAACTGATAAAATCTTCGATTGATTTTTTAAATGTTTTTTGTACGTTTAACAGGCCGTGCAGTTCTTTAATATCAGTCAATATTTTTTGCATAAGCGCAGCACTGCCCTCATACTTTGTAAGAGGGTAGTTTACAATAGCGCCATGGTAGAGCTTTTCGGGAAGTTCTTTAATTTTTTCTAAAATTTTAAATACCAAAGTACCTTTAGTTTTTATATCCATTTCTCCATTATCGTCGGTCGTCGTTATTTCTACTATTTCTACCAAGGTACCATATTCCATTACTTGGTTATTTAAAACCGTAGGTATACCAAATGGTTTTTTAGCTTCATAACAATCCTTTATTAATTGTTTATACCGTGGCTCAAAAATATGTAGGTTTAATTCTTCACCAGGAAAAACGACTATAGATAGAGGAAAAAGGGGGATAAAGTTTGTCATAATTTTTATGTATTCAATTTTTGTTGTTAAACGATTTTTAATAATTGAGTTTTCAATGTTTCTTTTGAAAAAGGCAATAAGCTTTTTTCAGAATTACCTTGAAGTTTTAACCATATATCTTCATCAGTATATAATTTAATAATTGAATTTGCAAAACCAATAGCATCATTGTTAATTAATGCGTTTTCTCCATCTATTAATTGCATACCTTCTGCACCTATCAAAGTGGTTACAACTGGTAAAAAATATTCAAAAGCCTGACCAATTTTACCTTTTACGCCAGCACCATATCTTAATGGTGCTACCATTAATTTATTAGAAGAAAAATAGAATTCAATATCTGGAACAAAGCCTTTAAATATAAAATTTGGGTTATCAATATCATTTATACATTCGTTTACATTACCAATAATATTAACTTTTATATTAGGTAAAACACTCCAAACCAAAGGCATTATTTCTTTATATAAAAAGTATAATGCATCTATATTAGGAGCATGAGAAGAGCCAATAAATAAAATATCTTTTCTAGTTTCAAAACTTTGTGTTTTTTCTAAAGTAGTTTTTAAATAATGAATATTTGAAACTGTAATAATTTTAGAAATTTCGCAAAATTGAGTCATATATTTTTCGTCTACTTTGGAAATTGTTAAAACATAATCAGCCTCCATTGCAGCAAATGCCTCTATTTTTTTTAATCTTTCGAATTCATTTCTATAAATATTGTTTAAAGGCTCAAGTTCTAAAGCTCTTTCCAAACGTAAATGATGAATGTCAACCATGTCATATACTAACTTTGCTTGTGGCAAATATTTTTGAGCAATTTTAAAATAATCAACAAAAACTTGTGGGTTATAAAACCAAGCTATAGAAGAGTTTGATAAATTAATTTCTAAAAACTCTTTGAGTCTTATTTTATTATTGTGTTCATAAAAAACATTCACTCCAAGTCGTTCATAATATTCTATATACTCACTTTCATCAAAAAATAATTTATTTTTTATTAACGAAACTAAGTATCCTAATTCAATATAGGCTTTAATTATTTCTTTTAACCTGTTAGAGCCTGAGTCTTTATCATAGGCTGGTATCAAACCTACAAATATCACTATAGATTTATTTTCGTAAATCTCAAAAATTCTAGATTCGATTGAAGAGGCCTTTATAGCATCAATTTTTTTTTGCCATTTAGTTTTAAATTTTTGTAGATTTATTTTAAATAAATCAGCTTTTTGTAGACTGTTTTTTGTCTCATTGTTTTTTTGAGAATTATAAGTAATACCATTATAATGTAAAACTGTTGAAAACGGAGTATAATAAATATTTTTATTTTGTAAATATTTTAATTGAAAACATAAATCTGTTTCTTCAAAATAAGCTGGTGAAAACTGCTCATCAAATAAGTTTAAATCACCATTATTATTTTTTCTTTTAAATAGTAAACTACAACCAGAGCAGTAATCTACTTTTTTTGTAAAGTTTATCTCAGGATAATAAACTTCTTTGTTTGTAAAAATTTGATTTATAGAACAATTTTTTAAAAACACTGAACCAGCTTCTTGTAAACTTCTATCTGCATTTAACAATTTAGAACCTACGGCACCAACATTTTGAAAGTTTTCAAAAACGTACAATAATTCATCTAAAAAACCATTTTGTACTTCAGTATCATTATTTAAAATATAAATATATTCGCCTAATGCTTCTTTTATCCCAATATTTATATTTTTAAGAAACCCTTTGTTTTCTGCATTCTTAATAATATTAATGCCTCGAATAAAAGAAAGGTCGCAATCTTCGGTGCTGTTATCATCAATTAATATAATTTCATAACTTTTATTTTTATTTAAGTTTGCATGTAGGTGGTTCAAACAATTCAATGTATAATTAAGTTGGTTGTAAAATGGAATAATGATTGAGATTTTTGGTGAAAGCGATGTGCTAAAAACCAGTTCATTTTTTTG
>JANXOQ010000465.1 GCA_025357775.1 Ferruginibacter sp.
AAAAGAAATAATTGGAAAAAAAATAAAGAAAAAATTATTTGTAACAATAAATTGTCTATTTTTTAAAATTTTTTTTGTGTAACTATTGTATAATAGTTTTGCATCTTTATCAAACACACATGTATTAACTAAATATTTTGTTAATGGATTTAAAGGATTGTGTTCAAATAAATATAACCTACCACCTTTTTTTAATATTCGATAAATTTCTTTTAATAATATATTATGCAAAGAAAAATTTACATGATGTAGAACACCTGCTATAAATACAATATCAAATGAGTCATCTGTTTCATTAATTTCTAAACCATTAAATACTTCAAAAATAGTATTAGGAATATTCTTTTCAACTGCCTCATCTATACTTTTTTTTGAAACGTCAATACCAGTTATAAACCAATTTGAAAAATATTTGCTAAAAAACAATTCGCTTGCCCCATCACCGCAACCAAAATCTAATAATTTGAGCGTTTGTTTTTCTTCAAATTCGAACAATGTTTTAACTCTCATTTCTGCAAAATAAAAACTATCTGCACCAGATAATATGATATTGTCTGTATGTATTTTTCTATAGTTTTCGGCAAATTCATCAAATTCATCAAATATTCTTTCTTTCATATTTTTTTTAATTATTGTATTTTGCGGGTATGCAATTATACGAAAATTCATATAAGATAAGTTTAAAAATGATTTTAGCTTTCTTTATTATAATGGTAATTGGGTTGTTCCCTGTTGCAACTTTCTTATTTGCTTTAAAAAATGATGCTTTTACAGGATATTTTCCACCTAAGTTTTTTATGAGTGAAAGTATTCATTCAGGTTCAATTCCACTTTGGAATCCGTACATAAATTTTGGAATACCTCAGTATGGGGATATGAGTAGTGGTTTTTGGAGTCCAATTACATGGTTTTTTTCATCTTCTATTGGCTACAATGCTTATACTTTTACTATAGAATTATTAATGTATATTTTGATTGGAGGTATTGGAATGTATAAACTATTATCGTATTGGGGTATTTATGATAAAATTAAGTTTATAGCAGGTATTTCATTTATGCTTTGCGGCTTTAATATTGGTCACTTACAACATTTTAATTGGATAAGCGGGGCATCTTTTTTGCCATGGTGTTTATGGAGCTATCTAGTTTTGCTAAAAGAATATTCGCTTAAAAATGCTATAATAACTTCATTAATTTTTTACTTATTTGTATCATCAGCACATCCTGGTATTAGTATCGTATCAATATATTTTTTTATTACAGTTTTTTTATTTGTTTTTTTTCAAAATGCAAATAAACTAAGTTTTATACATAAAATTAAATATTTTACTAAAGTACAGCTTTTATTTATATTGTTTTTCTTATTGCTTTCAGCTGGTATGATAGCTGGCTATTTAGATATTATTCCACATTTTTCTAGAGGCGATAAACTTTATTTAGAAAACTCTTTAGGTAATACTACAAGCCTTAAATGTTGGATAAGCATAATACTACCATTTTCTACAGTTAAAAATGATGCTTTTTTTAATACAGACATAAGTATGAGAAATTGTTATTTTGGTATTACTCTATTAATTTTTCTTTTGTATTTTATTTTTAGCAAGAAAACAAAATGGCAAGTATTATTTTTTCTTTTTGGTATTTTTACTGCGTTATTATCATTAGGTAAATGGTTTAAAACAATAGGTTATTATTTAATGCCTGGCATAAGTTATGTAAGGTTAAATGGAGAGTTTAGAATATTTTCAATTTTTTGTTTTATAATTATTGCTGCCTTAGAAATAAACAAATATTTTGAAACAAATAGAAAATTTGATTTTAAACTAAAATATATATTTATAATATTAAATCTAGTTCTTGTATCTGCTGTTTTTTACGGATTGTATGGTGCTTTATATTACAAATCTGGTATTTTATTTAGTTTCAATATTTTTAAAAATACTAGTGGTTTTGTAAATAAATTAAAATTAATGATAGATATTATTAGCTTTAATGATACTTTTTGGATACAAGGTGTTTTACAATTATTATTACTATTTATTATTTACAAAAGTTTACTCAAAAAAAATATTACACTCCTAAAAAAAGTTATTATTGTAGAATTAATTTTAGCTAGTTTAATAAATATACCTTTTACTGGCGTTGGCAAATTATCTGTAGCTAATATTCAAAAAATTTTGAGCGAATCAAAAAAAGGCATTCCAATACCTGCGTTAACAACTATAGCACAACATAATATTGAAGGACTGTTTTATAAAGAAATTGTTGGTGACTGGAGCATGTATAGTAAACAAATTGGCTGTAATAAGGCAGTGCCGTATCCAATAGTTTTAAAAAATACAACATTGTATTTTGACTCTTTAAAAAAAAATAGCAACATATCTGTAAATAATAAACCATTTATATTTTTAGCCAATTATTTTACAGACGCTGTAAATAGTTTTGCAATTAATAATTTAGTAATAAAAAATTTTGAACCTAACAAAATTGAGTTCTTTACAAATTCCGATGCTAATTCAAATGTTTTTTATCTCCAAAATTACTATCCTCATTGGTATTTTAATAATGGACTTGACCATAATCTTATGAAAAAAGCAGGCATAAATTTTATGAGTGCACCAATTAAAAAAGGTAATGGGCTTATTTCTTTTTCATTTGAGCCTACCGTTATCAAATGTATGATGGTTTTAAGTTTAATAGTTTTTTTTATTTTATTATTTTTATTATTCATTATTAAACAGCCCTCCCCTTCAAAGCCTCACCAATTGCACTATCCATAATTCTTTCAGCATAAGGTCTTGTTAAATCGTTTAATTCTGTAGATTTATTTTGTATTAAACTTTTATCATTCATCGTAATAGCTAATTGCAATGATTGCATTGCTAGTGCGGTTTCCTGTAGTTCATTTCCAATTAAGTATTGAGTATTTTTTTGCAAAAACCTTTCAGTAGTTTTTAGTAGTTGCTCTCCCTCGGTTTTAGCTTCTGCCAATGCTCTTGCTACAATATCTACTTCTGCATTTGCCATAGAATCTAAAAGCATTTTTTCTACAGTTGCATCATCTATTCCAAGCTGTGGTTTTATTTCTATTGCTTGTTCAATACCGCTTCTTAATTCTTTCGCTTTTACAGTAAGTATACCATCTGCATTTATAATAAAACTTACTTGCACTTTTGCCATGCCTGCTGGCATAGCAGGTATACCTTTTAGGTTTAGGGTTGCAAGCAATCTGTTGTCGCTCACAATATCTCTCTCACCTTGGTATACACTTATACGCATATTTACTTGTGCATCTATTTGTGTAGTATACTCACGTGCAGCAGAGGAAGGTATTTTTGCATTGCGTGGAATAATTACATCCATTAATTCTCCTGCTGTTTCTATACCAAGGCTAAGCGGGGTAATATCTAGCAATAAAACATCTTTATTATTTCCAGCTAAAATATCTGCTTGGATGGCTGCACCAAGTGCCACTACTTCATCTGGGTTTACAGTATCATTAACTGGCTTTGCAAAATAATCACTAAGCATTTCTTTTACCAATTGTACTCTTGTACTTCCCCCCACCATTATCACTTCGTCTATTTCTTTTTTTTGCAAGCCAGCATCTTTCATAGCTTTTTTGCAACAAGCAATTGTTCTTTCTATTAATGGTTTTATTATTTGTGTAAATGATGTTTGTGATAAAACTAATTTATAATTATTTAACTCATCTTCATAATTAGTATTTATTGAAAGTGCTTTTTTTGCTTCTTCCGCTTTTAATCTTATGGCTTGTGCAAAAGATGTATTTTGTTTTAAATAATCATTGCCAATATTTAATTGTACTAGCCAATATTGCACAATTGCATTATCAAAATCATCTCCACCTAAATAAGTATCACCATTGGTAGAAAGCACTTCAAATACACCAGCATTCAATTTTAAAATAGATACATCAAAAGTACCTCCCCCTAAATCATAGACTGCTATTGTTTTTTGTAATCCTCCCTCACCCGATATGTTAGATTGAACTCCTAAACCATAGCCCAAACTTGCAGCGGTAGGTTCATTTATTATTCTTAAAACATCTAGCCCTGCTAGTTTTCCAGCATCTCTAGTGGCTTGTCTTTGTGCATCGTTAAAGTAAGCTGGCACCGTTATCACCGCTTTGTTTACAGGTGTTTTAAGAATATGCTCGGCTCGTTTTTTTAATTCTTTTAAAATTAAAGCAGATAAATCTACAGGGGAATAAAATTTATCATCCACTTTTATTTTTACTTGCTTATTTGCATCTTCATCTATAATTTTATAAGAAAAAAAATTGGCGTTTGCTTTTATATCATCATAGTTTTTACCTAATAACCGTTTTGCAGAAAAAATAGTCCTTTCTGGATTTTTAATTAAAAACGCCTTAGCATCATTGCCTACAATTGCATTTGCATGCTCATCAAAATATATAACAGAAGGTACTAAAGCACTGCTATCATGTTCTTTTAAAACAATTGCTTTTTTTGTATCAGGGTGCACAACTGCTATTAAACTATTTGTTGTGCCTAGGTCAATACCTACTACTATTTCTTCTTTTTGCAAACTACCTGTAGCAATATTTATCCCAATTTTAGCCATTTATTTTATTTGTGCAAAAGTATTAAAAAAGCCCCGCAAGAGCAGGGCTAAATTTTATTTGTTTTTTTAAAATCTAAATTAAAAATTCAATAAATAATTGTAAGTTTTTACAATACTCTATATTTATTTTATCTCATTAAATACATTTTACCATATCCCTTTTTAAAATATTTTTCACTATCATCTTCGTCAGCTTTATATTTATCTAACGATGCGCCATTAAGGTTTGTTATTACTCTATAAATATACACACCATTTGCAAGCGCCTGTCCATACATATCTGTGCCATCCCATTTATAATTGGTTATATTTCTTCCAATGTGTATGTCAGTCAATTCATCTTTGGTTATTTCTTTTACAACCTTGCCCGTAATGGTAAGTATTTGTATGCGCAAGTTTTGTGGCACTTGTGTGCCTGTAAGCGTAAATACAAAAGCTGTAGATGTTGTAAATGGATTTGGATAATTTAGCATCTCACTTATCATTGGCTTATTTATAACTTTAAATGCTACTCTATATTCCAATGCACCTGCTTTATTACCAGATATATCTTTGCCAGATACTACCAACTCATACTCTCCATCTTTTGGTAATGTTGGTTTAAAATTTATAGTGGCTGCATTTTCGCCTGATGATAAATTTGCCGCTGTAAAAACTAAAGTGTCGGTATTAAATTTATAATTACGAAGGTTTTGCTCACCAGGGTATCTTAATTGCACTTTCATTAAAGAGGTATCATTTAAGGCTAAAAATTTATTCTCATCTTTTAGCTTAATTAAAATATTAGGTTTTGAAGAAACTATATCCCTACTTAATATATGTATACCATCAAACGTTACATCAAGTAATGGATTTTGAGCATCTCCTCTCACATAAAAATCTTTGTACAAAATGTTATTTGGGTGATACTGTTCTAGCTGGTCATTGTTAGGATTTACATCTAAAAATAAAGTGTTTGCACCAATATAATTTTGAGATGGTATGGCGTAAGATATTTTTAAAGTATCACCAGCTACTAATATTTTGCCGTTTGGTAAATTGATAATGTTATCTACATTGTTATTGTTTTTTATACGCAAACCTATTTTCATTGTACTAGCAAAATCTTTTTTACTTACATTTTTAAATGCAACAGAAAAATTTATAGAATCACCTGCGTCTACTGTATCTCTCATACTAAAAAGTATGTTTGGAGCTATTGCACCTTCTGGCACAAAACTAGCATTTAGTTTTAAAAACTTTAATTGATTAGGGGTGGCATATAAATTATCTTTTGTTATAATTTTGATTTTTAAATAAGGGTAAATTGAAGCATTTATAAATCCAATTGTTGTGTCTAATGAACTATTAATGGTTTTAATTGAATCTATATTTCCATTTGATTTAATACCCCATATTTCAAGTTTTACAGAGTCGCCAAGCCCAGCATCTATCGATTTTCCATTCCACCGCAAAGATTCCCAAGTTTTTGCAGGGCCAAAAACAGGAGATTCGATAACCCCATTTTTTTCCTTTTTTATCAAATCAATTTCGGATGATATTGGAGCTGTAGAATTTAAGCCAACATTTTGAATAGGAATGAAGCTAGCATTGCCTTTTTTACAAAAATAAATAAAAGGAATATTTTTTGTGAAACTATCAATTTTATTAAAGCCTAGCTGCTTTAACTTGTGATAAAGTGAATTGTTAGAGCCATATAAAGCAGTATCGCTTTTCCATGTGTCTATAAAAGATGAATTTGCAGTTTGTCCTAAA
>JANXOQ010000500.1 GCA_025357775.1 Ferruginibacter sp.
GTTAGCTCTAACGGTACAACCATTGATTACTACACCGCAGATGTGATAACAGCTAATGATTATTACCCCGGCGGTATGATGTTGCCGGGAAGGAAATATCAAGCCAGTCCTACATCTAAATATCGTTACTCAATAAACGGACAAGAAAAGGAAAGTGAGTTAAATGAAAATATTACAACAGCTCAATATTGGGAATATGATAGTAGAATAGTTAGGCGATGGAATGTTGACCCAAAACCTAATACTTCTATTAGCCCTTATAATTGTTTTGCAGGTAATCCAGTTTGGTTTAGTGATAGAATGGGAGATACACCAAGAGTTCAAATGAATAATGCTTTTTATACATTAACAAGAGGTAAAGATAATAAATTGCAATATGTAGATGACAAGGGTGCAGCTTACACAGGGAAATTATCAGCTAATGCAACAAGTGTGATGACAGCTTTCACAAATGCGTTAAAAGGGTCGGGGTCTAATATAGCAGGTTCTACTGTACAAGGAAGGGCTAATGACCTTTTAAATTCAAAGTTTGATTTATTTATTACTGAAGATAATTTTGCCTTAACGGGGCGACATGGAGAAGGCTTTGATGCTCTGTATGCTTATAAAATGTCTGATGGAAGTGTAAAAGAAGCAAAAAATACTGAGTCGCAGCCAAAAAATTCAATAGGTGCATACATTACATTAACAGGTTTTATGGGTGCAAATCCTGAGGTTGTAGGAGGACGAGATATTAGAAGCGATGCTTCAACAAAATTTATCAAAGATTTAGGAGGAGCTTCAATTTTGCAAACTGTGCATGAAATATTTGGTCATGGGTGGCAAGCTACAAATCATTTATTATCAGCGGAAAGAATACTAAATATATCAGGGGGAACAGTTCTTGGAGCACCTAAGAGGGCGGAAGCAGATGCTGTTACTATTGTCAATATGTATGCCCTTCATAATAATATGAATTATGTACAGAAATATTATATGGAGAATCTAGAAGGTAATAAATATCCAACTTATCATAAAATACCATGGGGCTTTTTATTAGGTACATTAACCTCAAATGGTTTATATTTTCCAGAACCAAAATAAAATATAGCATGGTAAAGAAAATTAAGTTTTTAATTATTTTAATTAGTTGTTTTAATCTACATACATTTTGCCAGTACAGTAATGATAAATATAAAATACAAACAAGTAAGGATTCTATTTGCAGAGATGAGTTTTTAAAAACCCTTATATCACATACGAATTATTACTCTGATAATGTTATTATTCCTGTTATTGTTGCAGGTGACAAATATAGAATGATGATTAAAAGTGAATATTTGCATCGTTACTTAACATTAAAAAGTAGTACTAGTAAAAATGATAGTACTCTTTTAGATTCCGTTGTATATCTGAATAAGGTTTTACGAATTATAAATAAAAAAGAAACCTTAGTTTTTGCACCTAGTATATTTGAGATTTTTAAACAAGATAAACAGAAAGAGGTTTCATACTTTATTTTTGATAGACCTAATCCATACATAAAAGAAATAAGACGATATGGGCTAAATAAGTTTATTAAAAAGCGACTAGTTAAAGTTGGAGACAGAGGAAAAAATACATTGTATCGTCTATCTTATGGGACAATTAATGAGTATGGTAGAATTAATGAGTATAATATTAACTATTTAATTGAGGCTCTTTTTGAACATAATTTTATATATCAACTTGGAGATGGAATGAATGGATTTACAAAAATTGGTTGTGACTATTAACGATTTTTTTTACACATTAGTAAGCACATTACTCAGAGCATCTTTCATTTTCTTTTTACCGAGGAAGGCATCTAAAACCGCATAGAAAGCGGTTTTTTCTTTTTTGTCTAAATGCTCAACGAGAGCCATTTTTTCTAGGAGAGATTTATCAAACGAATTTACATCAGCAAACAGTTCATCAGCTTTAAATAAATCGTACAACGGTACACCAAGAGCAGCAGCAATTTTGACAACAGAAGAAAAAGAAGGGTCTGTTTTACCGTTCTCAATGCGGCTGTAGTTGCTGTTATCAATTTTAGAAGCAATAGCCACTTCTTTTTGACTCATACCTTTAGCTTCCCTTACTTTTTTAATTGCTTCGCCTAAATCCATAGTAAACTGTTTTAAACACTAACAAAACTATGATTTATTAGCGTATTTAACCATTAGAGAAGTAAAAAGTAAAATTATATTTGTTGAATAAGCCAATTTACTTATTTTTGCTATTTGGCAAATAAACCAACAAATAATTTTCCACATGGCAAACGAATTAATCATCATAGACCAGCAACAGTTACAATACGAGAATGACATTTTAAAAATTATAGTATTAGGCGGCATAAGGTTAGAAGGATTGGACAGATTAAGAGTAACGTTAAAAGTAGAATTAAAAGACAGCCCACGACCACCTTTTAGGCATACTGTAGATTTATACAACGATACACAGTTAGAAAAATTTATAAGAAAAGCAGCCGAGAAATTAGAAATAGGCACAACGATTATTGCAGCCAGTTTAAGTGAGCTCACCGAAAAGTTAGAGCAGTACAGACTTGAACAAATAAAACAAACAACAGAAAACAACAAACCTAAAATAAAACCACTTAGCGAAGCAGAGAAAGCAGCAGCAGAAAAATATTTACAGCAACCCAATTTATTAGAACAAACAAAAACAGACATTGGCAATAGCGGTGTAATAGGCGAAGCAATCAACCGCCTGTTAATGTTTATCATTTATACCTATAGAAAATCACATACACCCTTACACATTATATGCCTTGCCAGCAGCGGCACAGGTAAAACACATTTACAAGAAAAAGTAGGCGAACTAATACCCGAAGAAGATAAAATAGAAATAACCACACTAAGCGAAAATGCGTTTTATTATTTTGGGCAAAGAGAACTCAAACACAAATTAATAATGATTGAAGATTTAGACGGAGCAGAAAATGTATTGTATCCGTTGAGAGAATTAATGAGTAAAAAAAGAATATCCAAAACCATTGCTATAAAAAGTAAAACAGGCGAAACAAAAACCATTCATTTAATTGTAGAAGGACCAGTAGCGGTAAGCGGTTGCACCACCAAAGAAAGTGTGTATGAAGATAATGCCAACAGAAGTTTTTTATTGTAATGGTTTTACTTATTCTTTTCTTACTCATTAATTCTCTCAACGGATATAATACATTTTCTGCTCCGTCTAAATCTTCTATCATTATTAATTTGTGTTTGAGTTCTCTTTGCCCAAAATAATAAAACGCATTTTCGCTTA
>JANXOQ010000509.1 GCA_025357775.1 Ferruginibacter sp.
CGTGCAGTATCAAAATTAAGTGTGCATAAAAATTGGTTTTACGGTTGGTTATGTTGCTTAAGTATCGCTATAGCCTTACAACTTTTTGTGGTATTTTCAATTAGGTAATTTTCGTTTAAGATTTTATATGAATATTAAATATTTTACAATTTCAATTTATGTTACAGCAATAGCAGTGTGCTTGTATTACGCTTATCAATTTGGGCAGATACTTACTTATATCGTACAACCAATTGAAAAACTAAAACTTATTACAAATGCCGACGATAATTTTGTAAGTGTTGGTTTTATAGCTTGGCTTGTTACATTGGTTGTTGCTAATATTACTGTTATTAAATTAAAGCAAATAGGTTGGATTATTTTTCCCTATTTACTTGCAGCATCCTTAATCATTATGAGTACCTTATACATGGGTGATGCTATATTTAATTTTAAGAAGCATAATATAAAATGGGATGGCTCTTTTAACGGAGGTATTATTGGTGCTATGCTGCTAGTATTTGCATTAATGATTATTGCAGTAATAAATTTAATAATAGTACTTTTTATCATTAAACGTCAAAAAAAATAAAATGAAAAAGAAATTAAGCTCAAGCATTTTAATGTTGTGTTTATGCCAAGCAACTTTTGCACAAACTGGCAAAAAAATAACAACCACTAGCAAATTACAATATCAAATTATTAGAGATGGTAGTGGCGCAAAAGCAAATGTTACTGATAAGGTAACGTTCAATTATATAGGCAAACTGGAAGACGGCACTGTGTTTGATGATTCTTACAAACGAGGAACGCCATTAGAAGTAGCACCTAATAATATGATCAAAGGATTACAAGAAGGCTTACCCTTAATGACTGTAGGTGCAAAGTATATTTTTTACATACCATCAAATTTAGCCTATGGTACACAAGGTGCAGGTGGCACTATAAAACCGAATTCCAATTTAATTTTTGAAGTGGAATTGCTTAAAATAAATGGAAAGGGTTTAGATGTTCAAATTGCAGATGTATCTGAAAAAGATAACAATGAGAAAAATGATTACAAATTTTATAGAAAAAGGGCAAAGCAGCATATAAAAGATAAAAACTATAAAGATGCATTAAGTGATGCTGAAATGGCATTATCGTCAATGCCAAATGATACTTCATCAATTTTATGGAGAGCTAAAGCAAAGGAAGGATTAAATGATAGAAATGGAGCAATACAAGATTATTCAACCTTGATAAATATGCTAGGTAACGAAGCTAAATTTATTTATTTCACCCGTGGCATATTATACGAACTTGAGAATAAATTATCATTTGCAAAAGCAGATTATCAAAAAATGCTTGAATTGGTTCCTAATGACAAAGACGTAACCCAAGCATTAGAAAGAGTAAAAACGAAGGAGTACAATAAAGTATTGAGTGACCTTAATAACTCATTAGATAAAAGTTTAGAAAAAGTAAAACAATTAGACCCCGATAGGCCATTTATGAAATTAATAAAAACTACTAATGAAGAAATAAAAGCATGCACTAATAGAATGACAATAATAAATAGTAAAATTAAAAAATTCTCTGAAAACGAAAAAAATATTCATAACACGCCTTACACGGATTTGATTATAGAATTGTCAGGGGAAAATAGTAATATCTATAGAATCATAAAAACTAGGTCAAAAGAGTTAGAAAAATTTAACGATCATACATGGCCTGAGTTTAAAGGTGCATACCGAAAAGTCTTTATTACGTCTGGGGCTAAAGAAACCGATTTAAAAGAATTTGATAACTAATTAAAATTTTATGAGTGCAGAAACCTCCATGTCTTTAATAATGTTTGGTGCATTTATCTTTATATGTGCATCAGCAATTATTGTAGAAAAATACCATCGGGCAGGTAAAACAAAATTGAATGGAGGGCAAGTTATTTTAATGCTTTGCTTGTTATTTTTTGCAGCAGCTTATTTTTTTATAAAAAGTATAGGCAGTGATGAACGCCAACAAATTATAAATAATGTAACTTTAAAAACAACTGTTACCAACATTACTTTTGATACACACAAACCATATTTTAAAGATATGACCCTTGACGATGGACAAACATTACCAATGCCAGAAACTATGAATAATACATTGCAAATAGGAGATAGTATTTATAAAAATAAAGGCGAAGATTTTTATACCGTTGTAAATGCAAAAATAAAAAGTAGCATAAAGTATGAAGTAAAAATACATTTGAGAGAACTATCAAAACCACAATAAAAAAATCGAACAAAATGAAAAAAATATTTCTAATAATTGCCATTTTTTTTGCAAGCAAAACAATTGCACAAAATACCAACCTTACTAATAATGCAACTTATGGGCAACGCTATCAAGAACAGGTAGAAAATAATACGGCAAAGCCAAATGCACCATTATATAATGGAGTAAACAGTACAAATAGCAGTGGTGGCGGTAGCAACGAAATATTTGAAAGAGGCTATTGGAAAAAGAAAGCCGCTAATGAGGCTAAACAAAGTGCAGAAAATTACAGAGTAAAACAACTGCTAGAAAATGAAAAAAGAGTGCAAGAACAAAATGAACTTTCCGAAAGAGTAAGAGATAATTTTTTGAGGGATAAAGAATTAAAACAAAAAAAAGACCTTGCTTTAGCCACAATGGTTCCTATTATTGCAAATGATGGCATGAATTATACCGAGGCTACAGAAGCTGGTGAAATGATGCTTTATTTTGCAAGAAATAATTTAACTTTTCCTGAGGAAGAAAATAAAAATGCATCAAAAAATTTGTATGAATTTAGACGATTAGCGAATACAGAAAGTTTTGAAAAATTAATGGATTTGATATGGATGGGTAGCAGATATGCGTTATCCACCACCGACAACTTGAATAGCTTGAAGAAAAGATTTCCACAAAAAATAGATACTTTGGAAAAAGCGGAACTCAATATGATGGCTAATTACTTTGGTGGTTATAGAGCCCTTTTTTATAACACAACCGACCCTTATTATCCTAAAAGTATTTTTGAAATACTTAGTGATAATGATAAAAAAGTTTTAATGAAACAATTTGATTATTTAGCCAAAAAATTCCCTTTAAAAGGATTATTAATGGCTGGCAATTGCAGAGACCATTTGAACCCTTATTATATTGAAGGGCTTACATTTTCAAAGTTGTTAAATAATGATGATGTAGCAATTAAGTTTGAAGCTAATAAAAAAGTACTTTTTTCTATACACACTCCAATTCTTCAAATAGGTGAAAAGCCAAGCAATGATAATTATGAAAAAGTAAAAAATAAAATCTTTAGGCGATTTAAAGATAGCTTTCAATGGATTGAAAGAAATTATCCAAATTACGTATATGACCTATTAAAAGAAGATTGGAAAAAAATAGCAGATGCCCAAGGGGTGCCATTACTTTATATTCAATATGTTGTTAGTGAATTTAGTTATAACTATTCATCATGGACATCTTATTATCAAACATTAATAAAAGCTGCTGATGAGGAAGGAAACGACATTAACAAAAATGGAAAAACAACATTTAAATATTCAAATGGCGACATTTATACTGGATATTTTAAAAATGGAGCAAGAGATGGTGTAGGTACTTATCAATACATTAATGGAAATACTTACACTGGTGAATGGGAAAATAATGTAAGGTCTGGAAAAGGGTTTTATAAGAAAGCAAATGGGTTTTATGTAGAAGGTACTTACAAAAATAATATAGTTGATAATGTAAAGTATTATAATGCTTCAAAAAAAGAAATTACTGAAAATGAGTTTTATAAAACACCGCTTGAAAAAAACATTACAGTTAAATACGATTATGGTACTTACATAGGCGATGTACAAAATGATAAACGAAATGGTAAAGGAAAACTAAACTATACTAACGGAGCAATGTACGAAGGTGATTTTAAAGATGATAAAATTGAAGGTAATGGAACAATGGCTTATAGCGGAGATACAACAACATATACTGGCTCGTGGGCCAATAACTTACCGGGTGGGTTGGGTACAAAAAAATGGACAAAAAAAGGAGAAAGCTATACAGGCGAATGGAAAGAAGGTAAAAGAAATGGAAAAGGTGCTTACACTTATAAAGACAGCTCAATAAATATTGGAACTTGGGTAAATGGTGTAAGAGAAGGTGATTTTGAATTTAGATATGTAAATGGAGATTATAAAACAGGAAAAATTATAAACAATAAAAGAGAAGGGTTATGGACGTATTATTTTAAAAACAAAAATATTTCTACAACCAATTATATTGCCGATAAAAAAAATGGTGAATATGTTGTTACAAAAACAAATGGAACAAAACAAAAAGGTATTTACAAAGATGATGCACTAGAAAACATACATTATTACAATAATGAAAATGCCGAAATATCTAAAGAAGAATTTGAAAAAAAATAAAAAAGTTTCGATTACTAATAACTTTTTAAATTAATCGTAATAACCTGACAATTTTAAAAAATAAAACTATCAAACTAATCTTTTTATTTTTTATCTTTTTTCGCTAAACCTAAATTTTAGTTTAATGGCTTATAATTAAAAAGGCTTCCAAATTTGGAAGCCTTTTAATTACTTTAAAAATCTTATTGAGGTAATAAAACTTTATCTATAATATGATACACACCATTTACACAATGCCTGTCAGCCGCTATTACATTAGCAGCGGCACCAGTATATGGAGCAGGATTTACGGGAACGATAGGAGAACCCCAACCTTCCTTTAAAATTCCAAAACCTGTAAGTTTAACAGATGTAGGTGTAGGTCCTGCAAAAGTAGCAACTGCATTTATACCAGGGTGAGCTGCTAAACTTCCATTAACAAGTGTTTTTAAAAACCTTGGGGTAGTTGGAGCATTAACTGAGAAAAATCTAATATTTGGACTAAAACTACCTGTACTATTGCTAGCTATAAAATGATATGCTAATAATCCTTTTACAGCCGAAACTGGTAATAAATTAAATGTAGTAGGGCTAGAAGCCAATGCTGTAGAGTTGCTATGAGCTATTGGGAATGAGTTTGATGCCGCTATTGCTGGTGCATTTGCAGTTGCAAATGCGGTAGCTTGAGCAGGTGTTAGCATAAGTGCAATGGCAGCATTGTAAACATTTTGATATACTACAGGATAAACTTGTGCATACACTTGGCTATATACATTTGGATAAATAAGGCTATCAATTGCGGTTCTCATAGCAGCATTATTAGGTGCAAGTACTGTCATATTTAATACACCAAATCCTAGCAAAGAATCTAACCTACTAGTACCAACAGAACCACTATCACCTCTAGCAACTGCTGCTCTAAAAAAAACTAAAGCAGTATCATTTCTAATTGAATCTTTTAACAATTTAGTTGGAGGCGCAGCAATCGTATAACTTTGGTGTACGACCCCATTACTAGCACTTGCTTGTATAGCAGGGTTAAATACAGGAATATTATTTACATAATTTATTCCATTATTTACTGAAGGGCAAATCGTCATTCTAATGTAAGGATTGTTAATTGGGTCTAATTGTATTAGCGAAGGCAGTGGCAAATTAGGAGCTGCGTTAGCCCAACTTCCGCTTAAATATTGTTGACCAATGGTATTGTACTGAACGATACCTGCTGCACTTGTTACAGGTAAAGAATTATTTATAAAACCGACAAAAGTAGCATCAGGTGCATTAAGTGGCACTGCACCACCAGATGCAGCATTTACAAATATTTTCATACCAGCATTATCTACTGCAAAAATGGTAAATCTTTTATTTGTATCATTTAAAAGAGGCAACAAAGTAGATCGTACTAATAATTTGTAAAACAGACTATCATTAGGGTTTGAAGCAATTACTTGTGCAACAGTTCCTACTATAGGGTTTTGTGAAACAGATGTATTTATTGGTACTAATTCTTCTAACCCCTTATTACAAGCAGATAACAAAAACACAGTACTCATAGCAACTGCAGCATAAAATTTTAATTTATTTTTTAATTTTTTCATTTTGTATTTTTTA
>JANXOQ010000515.1 GCA_025357775.1 Ferruginibacter sp.
AAATTTCAAAAATTGAAAAAGAAAAATAATTAATACTACTTTTATAAAAAATACTTACTAATTAAACCAATTTTATGAGTACAAACCAACACTACAGTTTCTTTCAAAGTGTAGAAAGAAGTTTTGATAAAGCTGCAAAATTCACCAATATAAACCATGGTCTTTTGGAGCAGATAAAAGCTTGCAATAGTGTATTGCAAATGCGTTTTCCAATAAAAAGAGATGATGGTACTATTGAAGTAATTGAAGCATACCGTGTGCAACATAGCCACCACAAAGCACCTTGCAAAGGTGGCATACGTTTTAGTGATGAAGTAAATCAAGATGAAGTGATGGCACTAGCATCTTTAATGACTTATAAATGTGCAATTGTAAATGTACCTTTTGGTGGTGGTAAAGGAGGTATAAAAATAAACCCCCGTAATTATTCTGAATACGAATTAGAAAAAATAACTCGACGTTATACTGCAGAGCTTGTAAAGAAAAATTTTATAGGACCTGGTATAGATGTACCTGCACCAGACTATGGTACTGGCTCTAGAGAAATGGCTTGGATAGTGGATACTTACCAATCCTTAAAACCAGGAGAAATAGATGCAGCAGGCTGTGTAACTGGAAAACCAGTATCACAAGGTGGCGTGCGTGGACGTACTGAGGCTACTGGCTTAGGCGTGTTTTTTGGCTTAAGGGAAGTTTGTAATATGCCTAGGCAAATGGCAAAACTTGGGTTACCACTTGGAGTAAAAGATAAAACTTTGGTGGTACAAGGTTTAGGTAATGTTGGTTATCATTGTGCAAAATTTTTTAGAGAAAATGGTGCTAAAGTAATAGCTCTTGCTGAGTATGAAGGAGCTATTTACAATGCCGATGGATTAAATGAAGAAGAAGTTTTTCAACATAGAAAAGCTACTGGTTCTATTTTAAACTTTCCTGGTGCTACCAACCTTGCAAAAAATACTGATGCTTTAGAATTGGAGTGCGATATATTGATACCTGCTGCATTAGAAAATGTAATAAATGGAGAAAATGCTCCAAGAGTGAAAGCCAAAATAATTGGTGAGGCTGCAAATGGACCATGCACACCAGAGGCTGATGAAGATTTTCAAAAAAGAGGAATACTTTGCGTGCCCGATATGTACTTAAACGCAGGTGGTGTAACGGTTAGTTATTTTGAGTGGTTAAAAAACTTGAGCCATGTGCGGTATGGTCGTATGGAAAAACGTTTTACTGAAAATTTAAATACGCATATACTTTCTCAAATAGAAACACTCACAGGTAAAACTGTAGAAGCTGGTGAGCGTGCATTTATTATGCATGGCCCTGAAGAAGTAGACCTTGTACATAGCGGCTTAGAAGAATCTATGATAACGGCTACAAGAGAGATAATGGCAATATGGGAAGCTAACCCTGCAATACCAGACATGAGAACAGCTGCGTATGTAAACGCAATAAATAAAGTGGCAACAAGCTATGGTGAGTTAGGTATTTTTCCATAATACTATTTTAATATATTTTCAAAGAAGCCTCAAATTTATTTTGAGGCTTCTTTTGTGTATACAAAATTTGATGTTTATTTCAACCTAAGTTTTATATGTTTCAATAAATCTTCCAATCCATTAATTTTTATTTCTAATAAAGTTTATAAAAGGTTACCCAATTTTCCTTTTGGAAAACTCTTTCTGGCAAACCATCCAAAATAGTCGTCCCTCAAAAAGTACCCTACAGTTGTATTTGCTATATTTCGCAGCATAATGTTGTAAAATAAACTACCGAGAAATTGAATATGCAAAACAACTGTAGGGTTTGTTTATGATAGGCAAACAAAAATACAGTAACCAAGCAGGTATGTTTCATAGCATGAGCAATCAACTAAACTAAAAACATCCCCTATACATTTTAGCCAATCATATTAATTGGTTAATTTTTGATGATAGTTTTTCTAAACATTATAGCGATAAAATGGGAGCACCCTCCAAACCCATTCGTTTAATGGTATCGCTGTTTATCCAACTTATGCTAAAGAGTTAAAAAATAAGCCAAACACTATACGTTTCTAAAGCTATAGTAGCAGCAATAGAACAAGTAAAAGTATTGACAGAAATAACTCCCAAAGAAGTATTTGCAGATAGAGGTTATATTGGCAAAACAGTGTATGTGCAAACCAACATTTAAAGAGCAAAACCTAAACCGTAAATTACAAAAGAACAACGTCAAAAACATAGTAAAAGAGCAGCCATAGAACCAACTATTAGTCATATAAAAAGTAACCATAGATTGAATAGAAATTTTTTAAAGGGAATAGCAGGCGATGCTGTCAATTTAATGCTTGCCGCAGCAGGTTTAAACTTTAAACGAGTCATGTACCTCTGGAAGAAAGAGACAAAACACAGTCGGCAACTTATCTGCAATTTTATTGTACATATTTATTGGAAGCTTTATGTGCAAAAATTTAAAAGTACTTTTTGAAGGACGACTATTTAAAATACCAAAGGAATTACCCTTTATTGAATATTTTTATAACTACAAAAGCCATTACAACCAATATTAAAATGGTAATAGTTATAACATAAATCCCTTGCTGGCTTGCAATACCAGCACGTTTTCGCTTTTTATTTTTTTGTAATTTTTTATTCAAGTCTGCATTTAAAGTATCTACAATGCTACACAATTTTTCTGATGGCATTTGTTGCAAGCCTTCTTGCGCATCTTGCTCAAAAAAATCTTCTTCCTCAGAAAATAAATCTTTGCTAAGTGCATGCAAGCCTTTTTGCATTTGCTCATCATTAGGTAATATATTATCTAACTCATTGTTCATTATAAATCATTCTTACCATTTGTATTTTAAGGTTTCGCTTACCATTTTGTATATTGCTTTTTACTTGCAACATACTATAATTAGTTTCTGCTACTATTTCTTGATAAGATTTTTTTTGCAAGTAAAATAAAGTTACACAAATACGTTGCTCTTCATTTAGTAAAGTAATCGCTTCTTCTAATTGTGTTAGCGAAATTTCTTTTTTTATATGAGTTTCTATTGCTTCGCTATTATCTGCGGATTGTAAAATATTGTCATTTATTTCTGTAGTTATTTTCCCCTTGCCTCTTAGTTGCATTAAACAATAGTTTTTAGCTATAATATACAACCAGCTTTTAAAATAATCTACTTTATATTTTTGCAGTTCGCTTATTACTTTTAAAAAAATTTGCTGTACTGCATCTTTTGCATTTTCTTCATTTTTTAAATACTTCATACTTACACCAAATAACAAGCCAGTATAGCGCTGTAGCAATACACCCAGCCACTCATTATTGCCATCTTTATAAAAGCATAGCAACAATTCTTTATCATCTTTATCGTGGTGTAACAAGGGCATGTAAAAGATATAGCAGTTATTTTATGTGTAGATGCTCAAATAAATATTTTCCATAAAAGAGCTACTAAAAATTATATTATAAAAGACTAAATGTTTTTTTGTTCTACCACATTTTGGTTTGATTTTTTTGTAATTGTATTATCAAAAAAAAGAATTTTTATAGCTACAATTATTAGCAATACAGCAAAGCATTTTTTAAGTACATCTTGCGATACGGCTAAGGCTATTTTACTTCCAAAAAAGCTACCTACCACAAATGCAATTGCAATAATACCAATTAC
>JANXOQ010000073.1 GCA_025357775.1 Ferruginibacter sp.
CTCTCTCTGAGCCATTATTATCTGGTGCAACATTGGATTGTAGTAAAAAATATAGGATACACTCTTGCTTTGCTAAGAGTTTTTTCTGTAGCGTTTTGCCTTTTTTGTGATCTTCATCAATTGTATACAATAGTGATTGTTCCAACCTTTTAAAGAGTGCATCTCTTTTTATGTTGGAGTAATAGTAATCCGCTGTATTTAATTCTTTTTTTAAGTTTATGGCATCTAGCAGTAATGCTTTAAATTCTTTTGCCCATATACATTTGTCTTTATAAAGTTCGGTAATGTAATTGAGTTCTCGTAATAAATGTGCTGAGCATATTTGGTGTGCTTTTGCATTTGTTTGAAAATGACAAGGCCATCTATCGTGTATCAATGTGGCATTGGGCAATCCATGCTCAAAGGTTTCTTTTATTGTTTTAAAACCTCTACTTGCTGCACATACAATGTAGGTAAGTTTATCGTTTTGCCATGTCCATGCCCAATGGGTTTTGCCATTAATATTTACCCCTGTTTCATCTGCACCAATAGAGCTAGCTTGTTCTATTTTTTCTTTTATGGCATTATACATAGGCATTGCTTTTTGTGCAATACGCTGTAGTATGTTATGTATGCCGCCTGTACTTATGGGTAAACCCATTACATCGTTTAAAAATTCTTTGGCTCTTGCATACGGCAAATGTTGCCTTGCATGTAAATACCCTATCAACGATTCTACATTAGGGCCATACTGTACTGGTTTAGCAACATATTGCGGAAAGCTAGCAGTTGTGGTATGCCCACAACTGCATTGCTTTTTATATACTTGATGTTCTATACAATTTAAAACAATGGTTGGTATGTCTAACAATTGTCGGGTGCTTACTAATGTTTCAATATTATTACTAAGATTACAGCCACAACAATTACAGGTCTCAGGGATATGCTTTACTGTCTCATCTACAACACTACGGCACTCTAAAGTAGTGCCTTCATGCCCTGGCTGACCGCCTACTTTTTTATCTGTAGGTTGTCGTAAACTTTGGTTTTTCTTTAGGCGGTTAACATCTTGTGATGGAGGTATATGACTATTATTGCTATTTTTCTTATTTTCTAAAAGTCCTATCTTTTCTTTTAAAAGCACAATTTCTTCATTTAACAATGCAATTTGTTTAGCTTGTAAATTTATAATTGCTTGTAACTTTTTTTCTAGTTTTTTAGAACTCAATTTGCGTAATATATTTTTTGCAAAGTTGTAGCAAAATAGTGCTACAGATTACTATTTAAAACATTTATTATACACAAAACAGAAAAAAAATAGTCGATTTTCAAAAACCAACACCGCTACAAATCAATAAACAAAAAAATAAAAAATAAATAACCAATTGTAGAAGCTCTATTTTCTTTATGAGATAGTTCAAAATGTTAATCTACCCTAAATAAATGTGCATAACTAAACATAAATTATTAATTCAAATTTTAAGACTGAATAGTTACAAAATTAGGAATTAAACTAAAATTTAAAGGACTCTTTTATGTAGGCGTGACAAACTTATCAAGCAAAGGAATTATTGGAAAAGATTGTACAAATGCAGGTTTTAATATGATAGTTACAAATACTAATAAAAACTTAAATTT
>JANXOQ010000074.1 GCA_025357775.1 Ferruginibacter sp.
ATTGCATGTAGGCCCTGTTGGCTATGGCTTTTTAAATGCAAGTATGGATATTGGCGCACTTGTAAGTGTTTTATTATTACTTGCCTCTCCCATTAAAAGAAAACAAGGAAAAAAAATGCTACTTGCAGTTGCGGGTTTTGGTTTATTTATTATTGTATTTGGTTTTTCAAAAATATATTGGCTCAGCTTTGTAGCCTTAGCCCTTGCTGGTGTTTGCGATGGTATAAGTGTAGTAATACGTGGTGTTATTTCACAATTGTATACACCTGATGAGTTGCGTGGTCGTGTATCATCTATCAATATGATTTTTATAAATTCTTCTAACGAACTTGGGCAGTTTGAAAGTGGCTTTACCTCTAAACTAATGGGCACTATACCTGCCATTATTTTTGGAGGAGTAATGTCTGCATTGGTTGTTGTTGGTACATGGGTCGGTTTCCCAAGTTTAAAAAAAATAGAGTATGAACGATAACTTTAAACTTTTTGCATCTCTAATTTAGCCTCCATATCTCAAAATTAAGCACTGAAGCAAAACTTACCCAACAGATATATGGCAGCAAAAGCCATGCAGCTAATGGAGATATTTTATTAAACCAAAAAGTACTTATTGCAATAAAAATTAGCATTAAAATTATTATTACAAATGCTGCTGCTGGATTTTGGAAATAAAAGAAAAATATACTCCAACTAAAATTTAATGCAAGTTGTATCGCATAAAAAATAAATGCCTTCTTTTTTATGGTTTCATCTTTTTCGCTATTCCAAATTATAAAGCAAGCTACGCCCATCATTATGTTGTATGAAAACCCAAATTCAAACATTGTAAAATTCATAGTAAATGAATCAAAAGTTTTTAATTAAAATAGAAATTACTTCAAACCATCCGCCTTGAGTATAAATTAATGAACAAATTTGAATCAATTTTATCATAACTTTAATTTTGAAAATATAAACAACACAAAAATCATACTAATTGCTTTTCTTTTTTTTGTTGCAACTTTTGTAAGTTGTAAGAAAACAAGTACAGAAAAAATTGCCGAATCAGATGCTGCAACAAGCGTTGCAAGTAAAGTTCCTGAAAACTTTTTCACAGAGACAGAAGTACCCGACAATCCTTCGAACTCAACCTTTGTAAGTAATGCTACTACTCCCCCAAGTGGTGGTGGTTTTGACCCTAATAACGGAGCTGTTGGGATGGTTCTTGGCGCACAACTCGTAAATCCCTATACGGTACAAAATATGCAAAATGCATTAAATATTTTGAGTGGAACTAATTCACAAACTTTAGTTGCAAATTTTTTGTATGTAAGGTTTAAACCTTCCACGCTAGATGATTTAAAAACGTTAGAAGAAAACGATTCTTTAGAACTGCAGGATTATCCAATGGATTACGAAGTTGTGCAAGATGGTGATTATTATCAAGATCCAACCCAAGGCACCGAAGACATTGGCTGGCTGTATTCAGTTGTGCCAGTTGGTTATACTGCTCCAATTGGTATTCAATATGAAATAATTACGCCACTTTTTTTAACCGAAAATGCACTATTGGAAGATTTAGCAGAAAGTTTAGCTGGTGGGGGCGTATATGAGTCGAGGATTGTAACTAGCGGAAAAATAGAAATAACTCGTATAGATATTAAGCCAAATGTAAGCATGACGCTTGAAAGGCCTTGCTACATAGACCCTGATACAGGTATAGCTTGCGGCGATGGAGGCGGTGGAGGAGGTGTACCACCAACACCACCCTTGCCACCAGGTATATATGTAGAAGAACAAAGAGCCTGTGGAGTTGCTACTACTGTTGTTCCATTACGTCAAGCAAGAATGGTATGTAAGAGGTGGTTTAAAATTTGGAGAGGATATACTGATGACAATGGAAGATTTGCCGTAACAAAAAGATTTAAGAATAATGTTAAGATTATTGTAAAAACTAAGAATAATCATGCAAGAATTGCAAAACTTCGTGGTGCTAGGCTTTGGCAAATGTTCTTTCCATGTAAAAAGAAGTTAGGAGTTGTACATAATAGTGAATTGGCAACATTTAGGTATGTATTTACAAAACCAGCTAATGGTAGCGCAGCAAGTAAAGAATTAATGTATTGGGCTGCAACAACAACTCATAATAGTGTGGTTGAGTTTAGAGATTACACTGCAGAATTTAACTTAACTCAGCCACCAAGTAATTTGAAAATTATTGTATCAAATTGGGGAGAATTAGGAAGGATTGGTGCCGCTCCAATGTTTAATAAATGTAACAATAATGTTATTCCTACAGTTTGGACAGCAAGTTTCTTAGCTTCTGCTAGCATTGGTGGATACATTACAGGCGGATTAATTGCAGTAGGCAATACTCTAAAAAATCAAGTAGATATAATCGTAAATTTTGCGGGAGGTGATTACAGTTGCGGATTAAATAGTTCCTCATTAAAATCTATTGCATATCATGAATTAGGACATGCCCAACATTATGCTCAAGCAGGCTGCTCCTTTTGGGGTAATTACAGGGCAGGCATAATAACAGAATTATCCAAATTTAATCAAGCTGCTTTTCATCCTTATGGTACAGGTAATGATGCAAGTACTGCACCAATAATTGCTACAGGTGAGATGTGGGGCAACCATTGTGAAAAAATATATGCAGATAGATATTTTGGTAACGGTGGCGCAGCTTCCAACGTTTTTTTATCAACAATCCAAGGTGGCTTTTGGGCGAATCCCATAAATAGTTTCGCTACGGGTGCTGTAGGTGTAATATCAGGGTTAAACGCAAACTTGGCTGCTATAGAGAGTTTCGATCCCAATTTAGTAACTGATGTACATAGATGGATACCAATGGGTTTGCCATATGATTTATTGGATGCAAGGAATGATAATGAAACTACTGTATTAAATGATAATGTTACTAATTACACAATAAATCAATGTTATAATGCGCTGCAAACAGATGTACAATCAATACCGGCATTCAGAGATAGATTATTACAACAAAATGGGAATAATCAGCAGGTACAAGTAAATCAATTATTTCAACAATATGGGTACTAAATTTTTAACAATAGGGTTGCTGATTACAGCAACCCTATTTATTTTAGGTAGTGGCTGTGGGAAAAATAATCCCAATGAACCAAAGCAATGTCAATCGGTAGATTATAGCTTTAGTGTGACTAGTGAGTTTAGTCCACAACTTGAAATTTATAATGTTGGTGACACAATTTATTTGAATTCATCAGTTCCAAAATCTCTAATTAATTTAGTCTCCAATCAAATAGTTGATTATAGCAATAGTGTTGGAATTGGTGGTAACTTCAATACTGCAAAAATGGATACAATAAATCAATTAGCTTTAGAAGGATTAAACAATTTTGAATTAATAAATTTAATTGGTACTACTTCTCCAAAAACCATTTCTCCAAATTCAGGAGTTAATATTTTTTATGCTGAAAATCAATTAGGCTATAATTTAAAATTAGGAATTAAACTAAAATTTAAAGGACTCTTTTATGTAGGCGTGACAAACTTATCAAGCAAAGGAATTATTGGAAAAGATTGTACAAATGCAGGTTTTAATATGATAGTTACAAATACTAATAAAAACTTAAATTT
>JANXOQ010000093.1 GCA_025357775.1 Ferruginibacter sp.
TTTAGCATTATTTATTGGACATTACTTTGCTATTTTGCGTTTTTACGGTGTTAATTTCTCGGTTACAGACCATCAAGTTTTAATTTTTCATAATACTTGTAGAATTTGTATAACTGGTTTTTTTGTATCAAGCGGCTTTTATATTGCCATTAACCTTGCTAGGGTTAAGAATAAAATAAATGATACAGGCTTTTATTTTGTAAAAACATTTTGGATAAAGCGCATTCTAAGATTCTGGCCTACATATTATTTTTTAATACTACTTGCATTTTTTATATTTCCGCATCTACATATTTTAGACCTGCCGAAAAACAACTTACCTGATATCAAAAATGTTTTGGATAATAAAGGCTTAATATTATATTATTTTGCATTGTTACCCCAAGTACCCAATTGTCTAAGATATAACCTCGATTTTGCAGATTTAGCTTGGTCTATGGGGGTAGAGGAAATCTTTTACATATTTATACCATTTGTATTTTTTTATACAAAGCACTATCTAAAGGTAATAATAGTATTATTTATTTTATATTTTGTAATAAAAACACTTTTTTGCACTATTTACCTTTCTAAAATATCTCCTTTTACACTAAATATGTTTGGTATATCAGAGTACGAAAGTATTTTGCTAGGTTGTATTGTGGGCATATTGGTAAATAAGTATCCTGTATTTTATAAAAGCATAACAAAACAAATGGTAGTATTTGCAGTATTTTGTGCAACTGTACTATTAATATATCATACAACTGTCCCTTATACTTACTTACATATAGCATTATGCTTTGCAATAATATTTGCATATTATTTTGAAAGGGAGTCGTGGGTAGCAAAAATAAAACCATTGGTATTTTTTGGTAAAATGACGTTTAGTTTTTATGCTTTTCATCAAGTTGCAATCGTATTATGTATTAATTTATTTAAAGATTATATTAATATTAAAGAGAATGCCCTTGCTTTTATTAGTATTATATTGCCAGTAGCTATTGGTATTTCTTATGTTGTATACAAATTTATTGAAGAACCTTTTTTGCATAAAAAAAATGCTTTAAACTACAGCACAAAATAAACTATGCGGTATGAAACAATATTCTTTTATTTATTTGGGAGTACTATTGTTAATGCTAACCATTGTTTTGCAAAGCAACAATGTAGTTTTAAAAAAAGACAATAAAAATATATTATTGGCAAGTACAGATAGCCAATTTAAAGTGTACACCAACTACGATTCTCTGCTAAGTGTTTCTATTGCAAAAATAAATACCGTACAAAAAAGAGATAGTACCCCAAAAACAAAAGATGATAGTATAAAATTTGATTTATACAAAAAAATATATGCATTAGAAGTACTATTACTCAACAGGGCTGATAAGTTTGAGAAAATGATACCTATTATAGAAAATATGCAATCTTTTTCGCCAAATTTTAATTTTATACCTGCCATGATGCCTTGTAAGCCAAACAGCTACAAACGATTAAGCAGTGGTTTTGGGTATAGAGTACATCCTGTAAGAAAAACGGTAAGGTTGCATGCTGGCTTAGATATAGCTGCCGAAATGGGTACCAATGCTTATGCTACCGCAAATGGCGTAGTTACAGCCTCTGAGTATAAAGGCGGTTATGGAAATACCATTGTAATTAAGCATCCTTTTGGTTTTGAAACATTGTTTGGGCATTTAAGTGCAAGATTTGTACATGTAGGGCAAGCTGTTACAAGAGGTGAAATTATAGGAGCAGTTGGCTCCACAGGCTTATCTACAGGGCCACACCTACATTATGAAGTACATAAAAACGGCAATAAAATAAATCCGATTGCATTTACCAACCTAGCTATGAGGGTATTTTTTAATGATTTGGAAAATAAATAGTATTGGCATGGTAAATTTTTAAGATAATTTACTTTATATTTAATATGTAATTAAAAATATTTATTATGGCACAAAATAATCTTGAAGAGAGGCTTGCTGAGATATTTAGAACGTTGGAAAAGAAAGATATTCCAATACCTCCAAGGGGGGAGTATAGTGAACAAACACTAGCTCAGACGAATACAAATGTGAAAAATTCGTTTGATTTTGGAGAGGCTGGTTATGGTTTAGTTTCTAAATCAAAAACTAATAACGTAACCTCAATAATTGAGGGGAAAAAATTAGATTTAGAAAGTGAAGTAATTCCAATAAAGCCTGCAATTATTTCCCCTGCAACACCAGCACCTGTAGTTCCTACTACACCAGCACCATCAACCATTATTCCTGTTACTCCTACTACTCCAGCACCTGTGGTTCCTGTACCTGCTACACCAGCACCAGTACCTGTCGTTCCTGTCGTTCCTGTTACTCCTGTTCCTGCGGTTCAACCTATTGATGGCACATCAAGTACTAGCATTGTTTTAGGTAGTGGTATGAATATTAACGTGTCACCAAATCCTACAGAAGGAAATAAATTGACAAATAACAATAATAATTTGGTACTAAAAGCACCGGTTGTTAAAGGGGAGGGTAGTCCTAATAGTTATTCAATACCATTGGGAGATGTTATGCCATTTTTGAATAATAATAAAATACAAACCCCCAAAGATTTAGAGAAACTGCTTTCGCCTGGTGTAATAAATTTAAAAGGAACAGGTTTTGATACTAAAAATGTAAAATTAGAATTTCAAAATGGAAAACCATTTGTAACGTTTGATGCTGTGCCAAAACTAGCCACGGCTGTAGATGCAAATTTTAAGGGTGAAACATTTTCTGGTAAAGAATTAATTCCTAACGCACAACCAACATTTAAAGGTGAAATTAATGTTAATTTGACTCCTGGGGTTGGTGGTAGTACTAATTCGGTTTTTAAAGATGCTAGTATTGAGGCAAATTATAATAATGGACAAATAGGTGGCTCTGCAAAAATTACCGCTAAAACCGTAACTGAAAAACCTGAAAAACCTACAGAAGCATTTCTTTCATTGCCAGCTTTCTATTTAACTCCTGAAGTAAAAGATAAGTTTTTAGGAATTAAAGAAAATGAAATAAAAACTCAACCACAAATTAAACAGCGCTAATAAGTTAACCTAATAAAGTAAGTTATAATGCCAATAGAAGTAACAATACCTAAGAACGCAAACAGTGGTGCTGAAATAATTACTACAGTACCTGTTATAACTCCAGTTGTAACTACACCAAATCAAAAACCGGATATTAATCAAACAGTTGATAATCCATTAGCTACCAACAAGCTCTCTACAATATCAGTAACTAATAAGTTATCAGATGGTATTACCACTCCATTAAGCATAGGTCAACCAAACACACCTACATCAAACCAGTCATCACCACCCATATCTCAAGCAGATTTTAATAAGTTATTTGAAAGTAGCGACAAAAAAACAGCTGACCCTGCGGTAATAGTTCTTCCTACATTATCCGCTACAAATAGTTTATTAAACGGAATAAGCTACCCATTAGCTTTTAAAAACGGTAGCCCAAATGTAAATGAAGAAAATGCCCGTGGCAACCAAATATTTAGTTTAAAGGTTGTTAAAGACCCAGCCAACCCTAGTTTATACACTGTAGATTTAAAAGATTTTGTAGCCTCCACAAAGTTTAATACAGAAGCTGAAATAATGAAATTTTTTAATAAGCCTGGCACTTTGAGGATAGATTCAACTAACTTGCCGGTAGGTGTAAAGTTTGTGAATGAAGGAGGAAATAATCCTAAATTAGTTATTGATACAAACCCAGTAATGGTTTCGCCAACAAATTTATCAGCGTCATATAATACTGCTGATAGAGAAAAAGGTGCGTATTTTGGACTTAACTGGAGCTTATCATTTGGGGGAAAAGAACCTGAAAAAAGTAATTTTAGTATTAAAGCAGGACGTAATGAGTTTGGGGTTGGGTTAAATGTAGAAAATCCTATTAAACTAGAAGGTAATATAAATAGTGTTCAAGTTTCTGTACCTAATAAAGATATAATAACAGAATTTCTAAAAAAAATTGGTATTGAGCCTAAACAAAATAAACCAAAATTATGAGTGAAGCATTAAAAGACATTGAGAAAGATTTTGCAAAACAATTCAGATTTTCAGGGTTGATAACAAAACAAGATTTGAAAAATGAAGTATATCCTAAACTTATTGATAATAATAGAACCGCTATATTAGAGGCTGTTGTATCTACATTAAAAGATAGAAATAGCCAACAAGAGCTCATAGATAAACTAGGTCAGGTTGTAAACAACCCTGCCGCTGTAGAAGAAATTATAAACAAACAAAATAGCAAAAGTGGCGGTGGTCAAACAAATGCAACAGGCAAAAACGCTGATAATTTAGGTGCTCCTGCTACAACACCCGATGGAGCTGTAGCTATAGCCAATACCAAACCGCTTACAAGTGAAGAAGAATATAATATTAAAAAATTTACAGAGCAATTTCCTAATAACCTACCTCCTCAAGAAGTTTTAAAAAAAATTGATGAATATGGCATAAAACCACTGTTGGATAAAAATTTTGAAAATGAGAGAAGAAATTACATGGGTCTTGCGCCAAACCCTGCCTCTGCTAGTAACATGAACCCAGAATTTGAAAAAATAAGTGTTCAAAATTTTAAAGAAAAATTTCCTGTACTTGCTAAAGGTCTTAGCGATAAACAAATTGCCTACGGTATATCAGTATCCCCAAAGGAAAGTTTACTTTTTACCGCATTACAAAACGAATTGAAAGATTTTAATAGTAAACTTAAACCAACGGCACCTACACAATCACCTATTCTTGAAGTTGCAAAAGGTTTAAACTTAAACAGAACAGCATCTATTGCAATGCACTATGCCAAATTAAGTAATGGAGACATTAATCAAAAAGATAAAAGTTTGTATGCACAATCTTTGGTAGAAGCTTCTAAAATAAAAGCAATCATTTCCGCATCGGGTGGTGGTAGTTTAACACTTAATGATTATTTAAGTGTATCTAAAAACCCAGAGGTAGGTAAGCAAGTTTTTATGGCTCTTAGCAGTGGAGATAACAAAATAACTGGGCATTTAGAAAAAGATAGCGATATAGTAGCACAAATAAAAGAGGCAGTAAAAGATAAAGATATAGTGCAAAATAATACACAAACAAGCGATATAAAACCAACAAATAAACCTGCTTTAACAGCAAGTAGATAATACAGATTTTTTTATTAGTTGTATTATATTAGCCAAATAATATTTATTTATACAAGCATTTATATTGAGTAAAAAAATATAGTGATTAATGTAAATAATATTCTAATTTTATTATAATTATAAAAAATAATACAATTGAATACTACATTAAAACCATTAGAAGTAATAAGATTTACTGCAAGGCAACATTGGGTACAACTTGTGTTGCCTATTTTACTTTGGGTACTAATTACTATAGGTTTGGTATGGTGGCAACACAATTGGATAGCGCTTTTAATTATTGTATTGGTTGCAATAATACCTATTATGAAGTATGTAAGTTGGAAATACAACTTGTGGATTGTGACAAACATAAGAGTAATAGATGAACGAGGTTATTTTACTAGATACAGTAAAGAAAGCCCATTGGATAGAATAAACAATGTAGAATATGACCAATCTGTTATTGGGCGTATGTTAAGTTTTGGCAATGTAGAAATACACACTACTGCAGAACTAACCTTGACAAGATTTGTATTTATAAAAAATCCAATGTTGTTTAAAGATGCTATTACAAATGCACAAGAGGATTATAAAAAGCAACCTATATATGTGCAAGCAGCGCCACAGGCCAATAATGTAGACCCTCATAATACGCCACACACAAATACCCTTCCATTAATAGCAGATGAACTACACAAGCTATTTATACTAACACAGCGGGGCATCTTAACCCAAGAAGAGTATAGCATACAAAAAAGCAAAATTTTAAATAGAAATTAGTAACTTCCACAACAGCAAAAAACATTTAATTGGAATGTATTTTATCGGAAAATATAACTAAACTAAACCTATTTATGTGTAAACTTATTTTCATAATTTTTTGTGGTTTTAATTTTTCTTCTTTTGGACAATCAGTTAATAAAATTGGTGAACTAAAGTATTTAAATGCAAAAATTATTAAAGTTGATACTGTATTGGAAACTTTTTGTGGGCAAAAAGTAGAAGCCGCTCGTATAACTTTATTAGCAACAACCAAAATGCAATTAACTTGTAACTTTGGGAAGCCCCAAAAAGATATTTGGAAAAATGTGGAAAATAAAATTTTATATATTATGCGCAAGACAAAAATAGCCTAATACATAAATCTCTTATAAATGAAATAAATGAATACATAATAAATGCAGAAGTGTATGAAAAAAAGCATAGCAAGCATGTAGACCTTACAGATTTGAACCTGAGTAAATCTTTTATTATAGACGGTAATAATACAATCCCTTACACATCATCAGAAACTTATAATGCAGGAGATTATAGGGTATTTTATTTAAACAAACAGGTTTATAAAATTGTAAATCCTATACCATTTACAGCTGGTATTTTAGCTAGCTTTCAAGATAATATTTCTTTTACCAAAAATGGGCAAAAACTTGCTTATAGTAAAGGTAAATACGTAAGGGATTTAAACATTGCCAAACAAATTATTGCAAAAGAACAAAATAAATAATATTAACTTTTTTTAAAATAAAAAGCAGCTAGGGTGAGCTTATAGAACTCGATGCGCTACTAGAAACCACCTTCAAAATTATTTGGCTGATATTGATTATGATTTTCAAATTAGCTTAAATCACTTTTACAATTGTTATAATTTTAAGTGCATCAAAGTTACACTTAACTACAAGCAAACTTCTCCTTTCGTTACATATTTCGCAAAAGCGAAAGACCTTAAAATTTGTTTTACTAGCTAAGACCAACACTCCTATTTTGAAAATTGAATAAAAAAATTACAAATTGTATTGTAAGAAAGTTTTTTGAAAATTACTATAGATATCCAATAAAGAGTTAAATACCATGGTAAATTATCTTCATTTATTTCTTTGGTTGTTAACTTTAAAAAAATAAATTAATAATTTTTTTTACATGAGTATAAATAATATAGTGCCAACACCACATAACACCGAAGTGGAATTAGGTAAAAATAATCCACAAATTGCTTTAATACCCGCAGCAGCTTTAGTATCAGTAGCTACTAAAGAGTTTGTATCTGGCGCTGTAACTGGATTTAGCTTTAAGCTATTGGAAAATTTTATAACCCCAGCTATTCCAAAAGAAGCTAGAGAAGCGGTAGAAAATTTTTTTATGGCAGCTACAGCAGCAGCAATACTTTGCGTAGTAGGAGCAAAACCAGTGAGCGAGCTAATAGCGAATATGAAAAAGAAGGAATATGAAAAGTTTTTTGATAAAATTAGAATGGGCAATGAAAATAGGCAGCTTCTTAAAAACTTTGCAGGTAAAGTTAATGATGGATTGGTAAAATTGGTAGAAACTGTAGGGAATATTATTGGTTCAGAAAATTTAAAAAAATTAAGCCCTCAACAACTGGAAGAAGCTAAGGTATTTGCAGATGTAACAGCTAAAAAACTTTTTAAGGTATTGAAAGCAGGTGCAAAACTTGGCGATATTGGAAAAAATATAATTTCTTTTGGTACGAATTTTGGAATTTCTGCTCTTGGTCAAACTCTTGGCGAATCTGTTGCAAACATTATTTCTTTAAATATAAAAAACGCTACAGGTATAGAAAAAACAAATGGTGAATTAGAATTTCAAAATAATGTAGAAAATACAGTTGCGCATCTTAAAGGAGAGCAAACAGAACAATATAAAAAAGGTTATAATACTTTTTTGAATACGCCTATTGGCATAACAAACCAAAATATAAAACAGGTATTAGACCAAACAAACCAAAACCCACCCACAACCATTAATGAAGTAAAAAGTGCAAGAGTGGAAATGAATGCTTTTACAAGTATAGTAAAGAGTAAAATGATGCTTGAAACAGTAGGCGTAGAACCTAATAATGGTAATAATAATGACGAATATAAGAAAGGCATTTTAGATGCTGCTAACGATGCTACTAATAGCATAAACAATATTGTAGCACCTGTAATAAATGGATACAATACTAGTGCTGCTACATTTAATGCTTTTAAAAAACAACATCCGAATGCAGTAATATCGTTACAAAACTTACCTGGCATACTATATAACTTGGGCTTAAATAAACCTGTAACTAGTTTAAATAATACTGATAAAACTAGACAAGCATTTGAAAATGGATGGAAAGATGCAGAAAAACATATTATAAATAATATTAAAAACAGCCAAAAAAATCACCTAAAATTGGGGTGAAACGTTAATTAAAAACAAAAAACAAAATGAAAAAATTATTCGATTTATTGCTAAACCAGTTACGAAACTCAAGTACTACGCAGGTTGAACCAGTTGAAAAAGCGCTTATACAAAATATTTTTAGCACAAATATTTTGAAGATGAATGCAAAAGTAACTTTAGCTTATTTTAGAGCTGCTAGGCAATCTAACAATGGTAATATGGAACTTGCAGTAAATGATTATGTAACACATAGCTTGCAACAAGGGCAAAAGGAAAGTACTATTCGCCAGCATTTCAATGAGTTTTCTCAAGCCAAACTTACTGAACCAGAAAAAGCTGAATGGAGATATTTTGGTAAACATTTAAACAATAGATTGAATATACCTCTTGCAGCTGTTGAAATGGTTGCAAATTTTAAAATTTTATTCCCATCTTATGAAGATATTACACGTCAAAAAAAGAGAGAATGGATTTTAGAATACATTAAACCTTATGAGAAGCTTGGTGAAACAAAAAAGCAGACACTTACCCGTATTGTAAATATTATAGATTTTGTAAATAAAGAACATATAAAAAGTACTGGAATATTACCACAAAAAGATTTAGATTTTTTAAATAAAATAAAAGTTGATGTAAATTACAAGTTGTCAAGTATTTTAAAAAAAGAAGAGGGATTTAACAAATTTTTAAACCCAAATACAGCAAGTGAATTACTTGTAGACATAAAAAAATATACAACAGATTATGCAAATTCAGATAAAGACGCTTTAGCTGAATTTGCTAGCTATTATGCGCTTAAAGGATATAGCCAAAGTATAACTGCGACAAAAGGCAAAGGTGACAATGCTGGGAAAAATTTATTAAATTTTTTAAGTAAAGAAACAAACAAATTAGAAAGCTTTATTAATGAGGCTCAAAAAAAATATGGAAGCCAAAGTGCTGAATTTAATAAAATGAATGAATTTGCAAAATGTTATGTATTTGAATTAAAAACTATGGTAAATAGCCATACGATTCAAATGGATAAGGAAATAAAAGACACTGCTAAATTAAGTTTCCCTATTAATACATATGCAAAAAATCGAAAGGATAAATTTTTAGAAACATTAAACAGTTTGCCATTTTTAAAACAAACTAAAAATACAAATAACATGCCTATCGACTCAAGTAAGCGACGTTCTACATTAAAACCATAAAAATTGCTTGTAAATTTTACATAGTAAAAAAAATACAAGCAATAAAAATAATATGAGTTAATACCTTTTTTACAAATAATGTAAGAGAACCATAATGTTAAGCTGTACTCTAGAAATGTTTTTAAAAATTGTATAGATTATTTAAATACTGATTTTGCGTTGCTCAACTGGCTAATTGTTACTTTACAATGTTGTAAACTTTATAAATACTACTGCTGCTATTTAATGCAAATTGAAATACAAAAGATTTTTAAATAAACCTCACGTAATTATTAGGTATATTCTTTTTTTACAATACCCTGTAGTATAATGATTGCGTAAATAAAAAACATACTAGACAAAGTTTTAATGCCATTAAAAAAATGCCAAAAATTAGTCTTATTTATTAAATTAGTAAATACTAAAAATGAAAAAATTATTTGATTTATTGCTAAACCAGTTACGAAACTCAGGTACTAGACAAGTTGAACCACTTGAAAAAGATGTTGTAGAAAAACTTTTTAATAAAAACATTTTGCAGATGGATGCAAAAGTAACTTTAGCATATTTTCAAGCTGCAAGGCAATCTAACAATGGTAATATAGAGCTTGCAGTAAATGATTATGTAACACATAGCTTGCAACAAGGGTCTAAATTAAATACAATTCAAAAACACTTTAATGAAATTTCTTTGGTACAACTTAGTGAACCACAGAAGATAGAATGGATTAATTTTTATAAGTCATTATATAAAAGAATAAACGTGCCACAGGCTGTTGTTGACATTGCAAAGGATTTTAAAATTTTGTGCCCTGCTCTTGATATTAAAGATGTAGCAGAACAAAAACAAGAAATAAATAAAGCACTATTACAATATATAAAAACATACGAAAATTTAGGGCAGCCCCAAAATATCACACTTAGCAGAACTATAAATTTTATAGATTATGTAAATAAAGAACACATAAAAAGTACTGGAATAATACCCCAATCTGATTTGGAATTTTTAAATAAAATAAGACTTCAAGCTTCAAAGCTTTTAGTAACCATTAGTAATAAAGAAATAACTTTAAATAAATTTGGGAAACGAAAATCTGTAAAAGAATTTTTAAGTGATATGCAGTTGTATACAAAACAATATGCAAAGCCCGATAACGATGCACTAGCAGAATTTGCTACTTATTTTGCACTAAAGGGATATAGCAAAAGTATAGCCGAAACAAAAGGTAGAAATAACAGCGAAGGTCTTTTTATATTTTTGCAAAGCCAATCAATTCAATTGGAAAAATATAAAAATGAGGCTGGAAAAAAATTTGGAACCAATAGTAGTGAGGTAAAAGCAATTAACCAATTTGAAACATATTATGTAGCTGAACTAAAAAATGTGATAGAAAATCACAAAACTCAATTGGACAAGGAAATTATAAATGCTAGTGACCTAATGGGTAGACAGAAATCTTACTTAGAAAAAAGAAAGGTAGATTTTACAAAAGCAGTAAATAACCTTCCATTTTTGCGTAGCTCCCAAAAAACAAATATTGTTCCCAAAAAAGATGGGACAATAAAATCTAAATTAAAACTTTAAGCAAATTTATTCTATATAAAAAAGAAGTGTTTTTTACTTAAAAGTAATTAAACATTTAGCATGGATTTTAGTTAGTTCTTATTACATTATTAATAAATGTAAAGTAGTTGTTAAAATAATAAATGCATATTAAAAAGCATATAATAAATTGAAAGTTTGAATTATGAATAAATTATTGCAGTTGCTTATTAGAGAATTAGAAAAGCAAAGCGGAAAAGAAGCTGGGCCACTTCAAAAAAATATGTTATTAAATTATTTTGAAAAAAATGTAATGCAGCTCGACGCTAAGGCAACTTTAGCTTATTTTAAAGCTGCAAGGCAGTTTAACAATGGCAATACTGAACTTGCAGTAAATGATTATGTAGCGCACAACCTACAACAAGGGTCTCAAGTAAATACTATTCGTAAACATTTTAATAAGTTTTCTCAAGCCCAACTTAGTGAACCACAAAAAGCTGAATGGAGATATTTTAGTAAACATTTGTATAATAGAATTAATATACCGCAAGGAGCAATTGACATAGCAAAAGATTTTAAAATTTTGTGCCCAGCTTATAATGATGCTACACGATATGAAAAAAATGAAGCTGTTTTACAATATATAAAAACCTATGAAAAATTAGGACAACCTAAAAATATTACTCTAAATAGAATTGTAAATTTTATAGAGTTTGTAAACAAACAGCATATTAAAGATGCTGAAATAGTACCACAAAAAGATTTAGATTTTTTAAATAAAATGGGGCTTGAAGCAGCTACACTTTTAAGAAGTTTTAATAAAAAAGAAAAAACCTTAAGTGAGTTTGTAAAACCTACTACAGTAAAACAACTACTTACTGATATACAAGTATATACAAAGCAATATGCAATGCCTGATAATGATGCTATGGCAGAGTTTGCTACTTACCAAGCACTAAAAGGATATAGCCAAAGTATAGCTGCGAAAGCAGGTAGAAATACAAGCGAAGGGTTTATGATTTTTTTGCAAGGGCAAACAAAACAATTGGAAAATTATTTAAAAGAAGCTGAAAAAACGTTTGGTAGCCAAAGTGCTGAATTTAATAAAACAAAGGAATTTGGAAAATATTATATAGCCGAATTAAAAACTTTAGTAGATACACACCTAATTCAATTAGAAAAAGAGATAAAAAATGCTACTGGGTTATATGGGCCTACACTCTCTTACCTAACAAATAGAAAAGAAAACTTTATAAAAAGTATAAAAATGCTACCATTTTTTAAGCAATCAAATAATACAATTAGTAAGCCGAAATCACAGAAATCGTTAGGAATAAAATAAAAATGAAAAAAGCATGGCTTGTAAAGAATGAGCTTTAATGACTACCAATTTTTTATCGAAAAATATTTCATTTAATGCAACACAGCTTTTAAAAACAAAATCCACAAATCTTAAATTTTTGCGCAATCTCTTTTACAAAAGAAAAATAACTTTGATTAGCTATAAAATAAATTAAGTTCTAATGTTTTTTATGCTTTTTACTTTTTTAAACCATTGTTTGGCTTTATAGGATTTGCTTTTATCCTTTTTCCTTCTACTTCACCCCAAATTTTATTAAATGTAGATTTTGCTAAATCAAAATCAGCTTTTGAAAATATTTTATCCATGTATAATTTGACAATAATTTGATTGCTACTAGAAAGATTGTCGTAGAAAAACTGTTGACTATTTGGATCACCGATATTCTTTCTTTTCGAGGCTATTTTTAGACCATTATTAAAATGGTTAATTAATGAAAAAGCCATATCACTTTTAGTAGAAGGGGCAGCATTAACCCATAATTTTTTAAAAGTACTGTCTATAAATTGTATTTTACCATTATTATCTGTGCTAATTAAACTTTTTATATCCGTATTTAATCTTTTAAAATTAGAAGTGGGGTAATTCTTTAATACAGAGTTCATTTGCTCTGTAGTATGTTCTTTAAACCATCTTTTTAATCCATTGGCTTCATCATTATTTAAAGCTTTTTGACTTTTAAGACTTTCAACACTAAAGTTAAAATCATCTAAAATTTTAGAAAGGTCTTTGCCCTCTTTAAATATTTCTTTAAAAGCATTATCACCAAGTTTATCTAACACTAGTTCTGGGTGAGAAGCAATATATCTATTTGTGGCTGCTGTAATTAGCGGGGGTAATTTTGTATCTAATTTTATTACAGATATAATAGCATTAATATATTCTCTTTGATTTTTATTTAACATTACCCCTTTACCAATTTCATTAGAAATAGGATTAACTTTTATGGGTTTGATTATTTCTCTTGATGGGGGAGTATTATCAGGTACATTTAGATTTTTTCTAAACATTGGAAATTTTCTTCCATATACCTCTTCTAAATATTTAATAATACCATTAAGCAGTTTGTTTCGCATTTTTATAGATTTTTTTTAGATTATGATTATGTGTATTTTTTAAAATATTACCTAAAATATTTTTTCTTCACTTTGGTTACTATCAAATTTCCTTCAGCATTTTTTTCGTAAATGGTTGTTGTAATTATTTCAATTACCTTTTTTTTATAAAGCTGGTTTAGTTGTAAATATTTACTTGCAGTTATTTGCCCATCTTGTTGTAAATGTAAAAGATTATTATAGCTGCTAACAGTTTTATTGTTTTGTGTACTAATCTTACTTAATAATTCTTCACAAATTTTTTCTGCATCATCTATATGAGCCTTTGGGTTATTTTGTAAATGAGTATCAACTAAATTTTTAATGTTAACCGTATCATCTTTAAAATTATTTAAAAATTCGCTGGTTATTGTTTTAGCACTAACATTTTCAATTTGGTTATGTTCAATATTTTCCAAAGTTATTTCTGATGTTTCTAATAAAGTAATTGCCATATTATATAATAGTTTAACTTTTATAAAGAAAATACAGGACAGAATTTACCATATAATTTTTAATATTTTTTTGTGAAATAATTTTACAAGTTAAACTGATATTTTACCAAGCAATAGCAACACGTTTCTTATTAAAACATCTACCACCAGATTCCCTTATGTATAAGTTGGTTTTTGATAATATTTTTTATGCGTATTGCAAATCTTCTAACCCCAGCTTTAGTAATTCAAACAAAATTTTAGAATCTCCAGATTAAAATTACTTATTTATATGGTAAATTTTATTTGGTTCACTCTCTTTTGGTTAAAAAAAATATAATCGAATGGGACAGAAAAAATTATGGGGGTTTCTAGTAAAGAAATTTCCAAACTGGGTAAAATATTTTACTAAAGAAGAAGGGCAGGGTGTTGCTAAAACGGGTATTAAAAGGGATGTACAAACTGGTACAAAAATGGGTGCTTATACTGGCGTACAAACAGCTGTACATAAAATTGAATTTGATAAAAAAAACAAAGCTTACAAAGATGTAGTTTCTCGTTTTTTATTATCTAGAACTGATACTACAGTATCAGAAGCCATTCTTACTAAAATATATAGTTTGCACCCAAACCAAGCAACTGGTTTATATGAAGAGATGAACCGAGATAGCCCCACAATTAAAAGTATAAAAAGGCAAATGATTGAACCTATTAAAAGTTTACTTAAACAAGGTTTAATAAATGCTGACCAATATAAATACTTTGAAAAGGGTGCAGAAAGTGTGTTTAGAAAAAAGTTTGATTTGGAATTATCAACAGTTTTAAACGGTGATTTTAAAGATGTAGTAACCAATTTGATTTCAAAAAATAATGTAAGAGGAACAAGAACGGTTGATTATGACCGTTTAATGGGTATATTATCTAATAAAGGATTTGCAATAAGGGAACTTATTGTAAAAGCATTTGTAGATGTAGTAAATGATCAAATTGTGATAGATGCAAAAAAAGAAGGCACAAAGGCATTAGTAGGTTTGCAAAAGCAAAATAAACTAGCTAAAATGGATGATATATCAAATAAATTACCTGTGGATATATCTACTACTTTGCCTGCCTTTGCAGAAGATATTTTTAAGCAATTGCAAAAAATGGGTTTAATAACTGAGGGTAATATGCAACAGCAATTTTACTTACAACCCATTCTTATGCAAAAAGGGTTTAAAGTAGCAATAGCAAAGTACAACAACCGTGATATACAAGCCCCCAAGTTTAGTAGATAAATTTTATTTTATAAATTATGCTATCATACTAGTAGCGTTTAGCTTCTTTTTATTATAATATTAATTTTAACTTTTTTAGATTGTAAAGAGAAATTAAACAAAACTTACAATTGTTTTAGCAAAGTGAAAAGCAAATAAAAATTTACATGGTAAATTTTATTTGCTTTTTACTTTAGTAACAAAAAAACTAATAATATGAAACCTAAATTATTGTTATGGTTAATAGAAAGATTACCATTTGCTTTTTTTAAAAAGAAAACCGAGAATGCTGTTGTAAAAACCGCTGCAGAAAAAACAGTAGCTGGCCTTGCGCTAGCAAAGTCAATTAAGGAGTCTTCAAAAGCTTTTGAACAGACAGCTACAAGATATTTTAAATCTTCAGATAGTACAATATCTACAGCAGTCCTTAACGCATCAAATGGTCAACTCCACCCAAATAGTGCAGCAGTTTTATATGCACAAATGAAAGTAAATAACCAACCTATTATACAGGCTTACGGCCAATTAATAAAGCCAATTACCAAATTGAAGGAGAAGGGTGCAATTACTAACGCAGACTATGAA
>JANXOQ010000124.1 GCA_025357775.1 Ferruginibacter sp.
ATTTAATAATAAAAAAGCACAAAACAAATAGGAAAATAGTGTAATCAATTCTACCCAAAATTTATTTTCTTTTACAATAACTACATATTTTTCTAAACCAGCATTATACCAAAGTTCATTATTATTGTTATTATCTATTTCTACATATTGCTTTCCAGCAAAATATTTATTTTGATACTTTGATGTAAAAGCATAATCATTATGGCTCGTTATTAATATTCCATTATTATAAATGGCATAAGGATACTCTAATGATGTTTCTAAAGAGGTGTTATGCCCATGGCTAAATAGTTCAGGATAAAGCAAATTACTAGTGGCATTTCGTGGACTAATAACAATAAAAATTGTACCAAGTAGGTTGCCATTATAATCATTAATAATACGTTTTGCTATGTAATTAAATTTATCAATACCTGTATCGTAATAATACAAGCCTTGCACTTGCATTGGCTTTGCTTGTGTATTTAAAATGCTATTTATTGAGTTATAAGAAATGTTGTTTTCATTATACAAAGCATTTTCTGCGCTATCAAAAACTACAATTTGTGTTTCATAATTATCAGTAAAACTACTAAAATTATTATTTATAAGGCTATCTTTAAAAGCAATGGCTGTATTAATATTTCTTAATAAATAAAAATTAGTTGCAATTGCATCTGGCTTAAAATCTGTTAATACCGAGTTTAATATTTTTTCATTAATCGGGTCTGTTTTTGTTGCAATCACTTCTGCATAATGTTGTCTTTTTAACAACTCTTTTTTGTTGTTTTCTGTAATTATAACTGTGGCTATCGTTAATGAAAAAAAGAATAACCAAAAAACCATTCTTGAAATAATAATATTTGTAGAAAAAAATCCAGATAAATCTTTTTTAATAAACAATAAAAAAAGCAAAACCCAAATAAGTTCATAAATCTCAAAACCACCAGATAAGTTACCTATTCTAAAACTTAGTAATGTTAATCCAATTACTGCAACCAATAAAAAAAATGGCAGCAAAAAGTTTTGCATCGTTAATTTTAAAACGAAAAAAAGTAACCTGCAAAAATAAAAATATCCTAAAGCCAAAGAGCACAAAACTAAAAACCCTATTGCGCTATACAATGAAAGAGAAAAAACATTCATTACATCAAAAGAGATTTGAGAATCTGCAACCAAAGAACGTATAATGATTGCTGTAAAATGAGAAATAAAAAGTAATGCAAATGCCAGAAATATCAGTAATAAATATTTTTTAAAATTTGAAACTTCTTTAAAGTCAATTCCTTTCTCTTTAATATTATTCTTTACAAAATTTATTACCCATAATAACAGCAGAGCATTTATTAATAAATCTCCTAAAGAACGTAATATAAAACCAGCACCATATATAGTTGGATTAAATAATTCAAACTGTCTTAGATTTATGGTGCTTGAAAATACATAACTTAAAACCCTTAATACAAAAAGTATCAATATCAAAAATATAGAAGCTTTTAGCAAGCCTTTATGCAACATAATATCTTTAGCTGCAAAATGTATAAATAATAAAGCTGATAAAAAAGATAAAATTCTTAGCCAAATGGTGATAAAGTTTTCTGTACTATTTTGCAGATTTGCTTTTGTATAAATTGAAAATAAAAAGTTGCCGTCATTACTTATTATGTTGCTACTGGTTTTAATGGAAGATAGTTCAAAAATATTTTCTTTTTTATGTTCAAGCAAAAATTGGTTTTGCAAATAATCGTTTACTACAGCATAATTCCATTTTATCGGCAAAAGACTAATAAATATTCCTTTTTCAATTACTTTTTTTTGAACAAAATAATATCCATTAGCAATAAATGCAATCATTTTATTTGTAGAAGCATAAATAGTATTGCTATCGGGTACAACTGTTTGTGTGCTCCAAAAAGAAAGTGAAACAGCACTATCTTTATTAGAATAGAAATAATAAAATTGTGAGTTTGCGGCAAGTTTTTCAACTTGTTTTATGGTAGCCTTATCTTTAACTATAGCATTTACAATTGCAGTATCATCCACAAAATAAGCAAAATCATTCTCTGCTTTTGTAATTTTTTTTTGTAAGTCTGCTGCAAATTTTTTTTCATTATTTATTAAAGAAATATTTTTTGTAAACAGTGAAACACATAAAAATATCAGCGAAATAAACAACAGGTATATGTTATCTCTATAAAATGGTTTTCGTAATAAATTTATTTTCAAAATTTTTTATTCGTTTAAGTTTTCTTGCTTTTTTACTATATTCCATAAAATATCCATCTCTTGCAAGCTCATATCCAATAATAATTTGTTTTGTGCAGCAGCTAACGCTTCTATTGCCATAAAGCGCCTTATAAATTTTTTATTAGTAAGCTCAAGCGCCTTATCTGCATCAACCTGCAAAAACCTTGCAAAGTTTACTAGAGAGAAAAAAACATCACCCATTTCATCTTCTATTTTATCTTGTTGTCCTTTTTGTATGGCTTCTTTTAATTCAGCCAATTCTTCTTCCAGCTTATCAAAAACCTGCTGTGCATTTTCCCATTCAAAACCTACTGCTTTTGTTTTTTCTTGCAAGCGTATTGCCTTTACCATACTAGGTAGAGATGTCGGCACACCACTAAGTATTGATTTTTTCCCTTCTTTTAATTTTAATTTTTCCCAATTTGTTTTTACATCCACATCTGTTAGTACTTCTTTTAAACCATCTTGTAATGTGCCTTGTGCATAAATGTGTGGGTGACGGCTTATAAGTTTATCACAAATTCCGTTTATAATTTCATCTAATGTAAATTTATTTTGTTCTTTACCTATCCGTGCATAAAAAACGATGTGTAATAGTAAATCCCCTAGTTCTTCTTTTATACCATTCCAGTCGTCGTTATCTATAGCGTCTGCCAATTCATAAGTTTCTTCAATAGTAAGCTGTCTTAGGGTTTCGTTAGTTTGCATTTTATCCCAAGGACATTTTTCACGTAGTTCGTCCATTATAGTTATTAAGCGTAGAAAAGTATTGTTCATTGTTACATTTTATAAAGAGAAATACCAAATAATAATAGCATAAAAAAAGTAAATAGGAATATCAGAGTAAAGGATAAAATTTAAAGTTTCAAAATTTTGGTTACCCTACTTTGTTGAAAAAATATCCCCTTGGCTCAATATAAATAATAAATTATTTCAAAGCTTAAAATAATGTTTAAATCAAAAATCCAAGATAGGTATTTAAAATTTGCAAGTTTTCCCAATATGCGTATTAAAAAACTTAAAAGTAAACAAAAATGTAAAAGTGAAGTGTAAAAATAATGTGGGCTACATAGTAGTACCTTTTTCTACGGATATATAGTAATTTTAGTAACAACGCAAAAAATGGTAGAGATAAAAAAAGCACTCGTGGGTTATAGTGAATAACATTCTCTTTTAATACTTGTATTTCCTTACTATCTCAATAATGTTCTTGTAATTGAAATTGTTTAGTTATCAATATTCTCTTTGTAAATCCATCATTAATTTTTGCTACACTACACAACGAATCATTTACTTTTTTATTTCTATAATAATCGTTACTAAGTAATGTATTATTTTTTTTACAGTAGCTCTCTTTTCTTCCTTCACAATTGATTTTATATAATCTTTTACTTATTTTTTATTTCGAATGTAATCAATGCCTTCCTTTTTTAAATCTTTAATAGTTTCTAAAGAATCTTTTTTGGAAAATGAGTTATTTTTATTAACAATAAGATTTAAATGTTTATTACTTAAAACAAATAAAAAAAGTATTAGAAAAATAAGAAAGAAGTAATTAGGTAAAATCTTATAGGGTC
>JANXOQ010000130.1 GCA_025357775.1 Ferruginibacter sp.
TTTTAATAAAAAAAATAGGTTATTATGTGGATAAACTAAAAATTTTATCAAATTTAGTATTAAAAAAACCAGAATATTTGAACATCTAAAACGACCATTATTATTTTAAAGATTTACAACTATTTTTGAAAAAAAATTATATAATTATGAGTTACGAATTAACTGGAAAATTAATTGCAAAATATGATACTGTGCAGCGTACTGAAACTTTTAAAGTAAGAGAATTTGCTTTAGAAAAATCAGATGATATTAGTGGACGTACAATTGTAAATTATGTAAAATTTCAATGCATACAGGATAAAACAGAAATTATAGATAAAGTAAATATTGGTGATATGGTAAAAATTTACTTTAACATAAAAGGAACAAAGTGGGAAAAAGATGGCAAAACTAGTTATTTTACAAATTTAGATGCATGGCGAATTGAGCAAATTTTAAACCCAGCTACACAACAAAATGCACAAAGCAATGACACAAGTGCAATGGAGCCGCTAGATAATTTTACAAGTAATGAAGTAGCAGATGATTTACCGTTTTAGAAACAATCAAATGAGAAAATGTGAGAAAGTGCAAATAGTTAGTTACAATTTAAAAGGTAAGTAAGACAATATTCCAAGATAAATACTTGGCTAAAAAATATGATACAAAAAATTACGCTCAAACTTTTGCCTGCTGAGGCAGCAGATGAAACTACTATAAAAAAATACATTGCCTCATCCTTACAAATAAAATTTTCTTCTATTGATGGGTTTCAAATACTTAAAAAATCTATAGATGCAAGAGGTAAAATTATTTTTATAAATCTTACTTTAAATGCTTTTATTGATGCCCCATCTTCTTCGTTGGTATTAGGCAATGAGCTATTGGCTGTAAGCGATTTTCAGTTTAAAAATGTGGAGCATTCAAAAAAGTCTGTAATCATTATTGGTGCTGGCCCAGCGGGTATTTTTGCTGCACTAATGCTGTTGGAAAAAGGTATAAAACCAATAATACTAGAAAGAGGAAAAGATGTAAGGGCAAGACGCCGTGACCTTGCAAAGCTAAACAAAGAAGGTATTATAAACCCTGAAAGTAATTATTGCTTTGGCGAGGGTGGAGCAGGTACATACAGCGACGGTAAATTATATACAAGAAGTAATAAGCGTGGCGATATTGATAGAATATTAAACTTATTTATTCATTTTGGCGCCCCAAAAAATATAGCGTATGATGCGCACCCACACATAGGCACAAACAAACTCCCACAAATAATTACTGCAATGCATGAGCAAATAAAGCAATGTGGAGGGCAAGTTTTATTTGAAAAAAAAGTAGTAGACTTTATACTGAATAATAAAAAAATTGATGCAGTAAAAACTACAAATGGAGATTTGTTTTCTGCAGATGCATATATTTTAGCAACTGGGCATAGTGCAAGAGATATTTTTGAATTGTTACATAAAAAAAATATACTTATTGAGCCAAAGCCTTTTGCTATGGGGGTTCGCATAGAACATCCACAAAACTTAATAGATAAAATACAGTACCGTTGTTCTATTGAAAGAGATGAATACCTGCCGCCAGCTTCCTATAGCTTGGTACAGCAAGTAAATGGAAGAGGGGTATTTTCGTTTTGCATGTGCCCAGGGGGTATTATAGCACCAGCTGCTACTAATATGGGCGAATTGGTAGTAAATGGATGGAGCCCATCAAAAAGAAATAACTCTTTTGCAAATAGTGGCATGGTAGTGCAAGTAGAAAAAATAGATGCAATAAAAGAGTTACGTTTAGCTGGTTTTGATAGTATTGAAACCTTAGAAAACGATCCATTTATTTTTATGAAATTTCAACAATTAATAGAACAAAAAGCATTTGAAGCAGGAGGCGGAAATTTTGTAGCACCAGCACAAAGAATGCTAGATTTTGTAGATAAAAAAATTTCATCATCATTACCAAAAAACTCTTATTTACCTGGGTTAAATTCAGTAGGATTAGATAGCGTTTTACCTCCTTTTATTTACAATTCATTAGCAGAAGGCTTTAAGGCTTTTGGAAAAAAATTGAAAGGTTATTATACAAACGAAGCTGTGTTGGTAGCAGTAGAAAGCCGTACTTCAAGCCCAGTAAGAATACCAAGAAATACTGATAACTTACAACACCTTCAAATACAAAATTTATACCCATGCGCCGAAGGTGCTGGCTATGCAGGTGGTATTGTAAGCGCAGCCATGGATGGTGAAAGGGTAGCTACACAAATTAGCAATTGTTTCTAGTTTATACAATTACACCTCAAATTGTTTTGCAAGGGTATTTTTTACTTGATTATTAGTAAATTTTATTATAATACCAATAACAAATAATGTTGAGAATAATATACAACCTATTATAAAACCTGCAATTGCATAAATTTTTTTAGATACTTGAATAACATCAAAAGGTGGTGTAGGTTTATCTAATATTTGAATGATTGGAGTTATCTTATCTAATCTATACACAGCATCATCTTTATTTGCACTTGCGTAATCTCTTTGCAACAACGTTTGTATTTTAATGCTTTCTAAATTGTCTTTGGGTATAATATATTTTAACCTCCCGTTTGGAATAAATAAAGTTGTACTATTCATTTTTATCCTTTTTGCATCTATATCCTTTATTACCGTTTCTAATGAATCTAATTTATTTGAAGCAAAATCTAAGTCAAGTTTTGCTTTTTCTATTTTTAATTCTTTGTAAAACTGTGAAATTTTATCAATTAAAATATAACTAATAGGTGGAATAAGCTTTTCATTATAATTGGAGAAAGTAATTTCTAACAAACTATTCTTATTAAATTTAAGAATGTACATATCTTTTAAAATGCTAGAGCCTAGCAGAGCCAGTTCTTCTTGAGTTTTTGGTTTTTTTATATCAGCTTCAAAAAATGACTTGTGCTTATTTCCTTCATTTATTAAAATTTCTGCAATAGTTAAATTCTGAAAATCAGGCAAATGCTCAAGCACAACTGCTTCTCTAGTTTTTTTGCTTCTACCTACTTCTTCTATATTTACTGTAGCTTCTTCTGTTATACTTTTGGTGCCCCCACCCCCTCCCAGTAATTCTGATATTTTTGAAGTAGCACTATTTTTATCGGAGCCAGGTGTTAATGGAAAAATAGTAGATTTAACTGAGTAAATTACTGGCTTGCTTTTAGCATAAAAAAACATAAGTATGCCTACTAATAAACCTCCAATTAAAATTAAAAACTTCAATTTAATAAGCCTTAGTAAAATTCTTTTTATTAGCTCTTTACTTGTCAATTTTAAGTTTATTTTGTATATTTAAATATAATTGCAGTAAGCAATATTGGAATAATGCTTGTAATAGTAGTTTTAACAATGTCACCAAGTTCTTGCCCATCTGGTCTTTTAGGTATTGTAACTACTGCACCTTCTTCCATCGTTGGGTAAAAATGAAAAAATAAAAAATTTCTTGTGCGTCTACTTCTTCCATTTGCATAGGTTACAAATACTCTATTTCTCCATGGGCGCACTCCAAATCCTCCAGCCTTATCTATATAATATGGTAAACCGGTATGCTCTTTATCAAATGGTATTCTTAGGGGTGATTGTACTCTACCTTTAACCGTTACAAATGGATTAACCTCAGGTATAAATATAACATCACCTTCTTGCAAAATAATATCGTATTTGGAATTTTTGTTTTTTAGTGCTTTATATAAATCAATACTTACTGGATCTTCTAAATTTGCTATGTCCACACCAGCAATAACATTGCCAATGCTGTCATACTTCAAAGTACCAATTGCTTTTTCTCTAAGATTTGAATTGTTTCTTCTAATTAAAACAGCTCCACCTAAATTTGCATTTTCTTTAAACCCGCCTGCACGTGCTATGTAAGACGATATTTTTTCATACTTATCTAACCTTGGATACAAACCTGGGTATCTAATTAATCCTTTTAGCTCAACATTTTGTTGCATTTCGAATGTTGAATTTTTTCTTACAAAAATTTGGTCGTATGGTTTTAAAACAACAGTACTAGCAACTGAATCTAATTTTAAATTATCTTTTATAAAATAAGGCCTAATTGTAGTTCTTGTAGGTTTTAACCCTTGCCTTGCAGAGTCAATATCTACTATACTAGATATTTCTAATCTACCATACTCCGCAGACTGTTTTAAACCTCCAGATAAATACAATAAATCTTGCAAAGTCATTCCACCATACTTTCTTACTTTTCCTTGTTTTCTAACTTCCCCAAATATTTCTACATAAACTTCATCTGCAAACTCTGATGTTGCAAAAAGTAAAATCATATCATTTGCCTTTATTACAACATTATTTTTGCTGTCAAAATTTCCATTATTTATATCTGACAAGTCAACATCCAACTTATCAGCAAATTTTAAACTAGTACTATCACCTGCACCTCTAAAAACATAAGCTCGCTGCATCAATGTATTTCTAGTAACGCCACCTGCTCTATTAATAATGTCAAATAATCTGTCTCCAGCTTTTAGTTGATAAGTATCAGGATATTTTACTTCACCTTTTATTTCAACTTTATTAGAAAGTCCAGCACGAATTAAATTAGCTTTTACAATATCACCATCTTTTAATGGAGCATCTTGGTCAAACAATTTTATAATAGCATTTGCATTTACATTTACAATTTTTTGACTTTCATCTTCACTAGTTATAACTTCAAGGGAGGATGAAAGTGCATCAGGATTTAAACCACCACTAAATTTTAATAATGCTTTTACTCCCTCATTCTTTTTTAATTGATAATACATTGGTCTTCTAAACTGTCCAGTAGCCAATACCTTTTTCTCATAAAATTGTACAATAATAAAATCATTATTTTGGAGGTACAGCTGCCTACCAATATCTCCCGTTTGCAAATATTTATATACATCTATCTCTTCTACAATTCTACCATTTCTTTTAATTAAAATACTTCGTAGATTACCATATTCTGTAACACCGCCTGCTTTTGCTATTACATTATATGCATTGCTAAAAGCAGATACCGTATAACTGCCAGGGTTTTTAACTTCGTTTACTACATTTATATTAATTGTACGTGGCTGCCCTAAGCTTATATCAATATTAGTGCCGGGCGGTACTAGTCCTGAAAACCTTGAATATAAAATTTTTCTTGCATTTTCAAATGTATATCCACCTACATATATTTTACCTACTTGCTTTGGAAAAATTGCACCATCTGTTGCTATAACATAACTTTCTTGCATTTCAGCACCACCGTATAATGAAATAATAATGTGATCACCTACACCCAAAGGATAATCAAGTGGAGGGGTTGACATTTCGGACAAACTAAAATTGGGGGCATTGGAAAATACATTTGAGCCGTAGGTATTATTTCCTATTGTAGATTCATTTTTTATATTATCGTTTAAAATTGTATCTTTTGTAATTTTATTGTTCATATCCTTACCAGCATCTTTATTGTCTCTATTTAAGACTGCATCAAGCTGGGCATTTGTTTTATCTGCTGGAGTACTTTTAGGTAATACCATTCCAGGAGGTAAAGAAATTCCACCAGGTATAGTAGGTGGCTGACTATATGAAAAAAGCGTAATTAATAATAAAACGTTGATAATGAAAATACGAATAGACATGCTATAAAATCCTTTATTCATTAATGTAAAGATTGATTTACAATTTTTTTAAAGCGCAAATATACTGTTATTTACGATAGCTGTTTGCAATAGCACAATACTCATCCCATAGTTCGTTCACAATATCTTCAGCAGATAAAATATGATTTATTTGGCTACTTACCTGCCCAATTTCTAATTCTCCTTCCACCATATTTCCATCAAACATGCCTTTTTTTGCTCTCCCTCTTCCTAATAATATTTTTAATTCTTCTGTTGAAGCGCAATTGTTTTCTGCTTGTTTAACCTTTTCATAAAATTCATTTTTTAATAAACGTACTGGAGTTAAAGCTTTTAAAGACAACTGGGTATCACCTTCACCAGCTGAAATAATAGCTTTTTTAAAATTTTGATGGCAAGATGCTTCGTAGCTTGCTACAAACCTGCTTCCAACCTGTACTGCATCTGCACCTAATGCCATAGCAGCAAACATTTGCCTACCAGTTGCTATTCCTCCTGCAGCTATTAATGGTATTTTAACTTTTTGTTTTACTGATGGTATTAATATAAATGAAGTGGTTTCTTCTTTTCCGTTATGTCCTCCTGCTTCAAACCCTTCTGCAACTACTGCATCACAACCAGCATCTTGTGCCTTTAGAGCAAACTTGCTACTACTAACTACATGCACTACAATTATCCCTTCTGCTTTTAAAGCAGCAGTATATATTTTTGGGTTTCCTGCGCTACTGAATACTATTGGTACTTTTTCGCTTATAATTGTTTTAATGTGTTTGTCAATATCTGGATATAATAATGGAATATTTACGCCAAATGGTTTGCTGGTTGCTGCCTTGCATTTTTGAATATGTTCTTTCAATACCTCAGGGTACATGCTACCGCTACCAATAATGCCCAACCCACCAGCATTGCTTACTGCACTGGCAAGTCGCCAACCACTTGCCCATATCATACCTGCTTGTATAATGGGTTTTTCTATACCAAAAAGTTGAGTTATATTATTTGAAAATGGTTGCATACAAACAGTTTAGTATTATAAAATGCTGTTATAATTTGAACCTTTTAGTTTAGAAAATTTAAAAGTTTATTATACTCTTTTGTAACAAAAAAACCTAAAATTATTATGTTTGATTATCGAGAACTGCCTCCCAAATCTATAGCTGTATTATCACCAATATTAAGGTTTCTACTTACGCCTTTTACTTCTGCATCGCTACCAATAAGTGAATTATTTAACACAATTTCGAATAAGTTAGAGTAAGAACCTATTATTGAATCTTTAACTAGGGCATGGCTAATAGTGGTATTTTCTCCAATAGCTACATTAGGCCCAATTACCGAGTTTTTTATAATACAACCATTTCCAATGCTTACGGGAGGTATTATTATTGTATTATCTTGTAAACAGTTTTTGGCTATGTTATCACCAAATTTTTTAAGTAAAATTGCGTTAGAGGCGAGGAGAGAATCCTTTTGTCCACAATCAAACCAATTTTCTACTTTTAAAGAATGAAAAACAGCTCCGTTTTGTATCATACAATCTAGTGCATCTGTCAAATTATAATCATCATAACTGCGTTCTTTTCTATCTTGTATTTTTAACAAGCACTCAAACAAAAGTCCAGTTTCTTTTATTTTGTAAATACCTACTAGGGCTTTATTACTTTTTGGTATTGATGGTTTTTCTACTACTTTAATGATGATGCCTTGTTCATTTATTTCTGCTACACCAAAATTTCGAGGGTCGTCTACTTTTTTTACTGCCAATATTGAGTAGGGTGCTTCTAACATATATTTTAAATCATACTCAGCAATCGTATCTCCAAGTACAATTATAAGCTCATCATTACCAACTAATTCTCTTGTAATTTCTATTGCATGGCCAGTGCCTTGTCTTTCATTTTGAGTAACGAAATGTGTATTTAAATCAGGGTAATTTGATTGTACATAATCTTTTATTTTTTCTCCTAGATATCCAATTATAAATACAAAATCAGTAATGCCAGCATCTTTTAATTGGTCTACAATAATACTAAGTATAGTTTTACCCGCAAGCGGAATAAGAGCTTTTGGTTGTGTGTATGTATGCGGTCGTAGCTTTGTGCCAGCACCTGCAACGGGGATTATTGCCTTCATTAATATTTCTACTTTTGTGAGGGGTAACGAGTTACTCCTATGTTTACAGCAATTATGTTTTGGATAGTAAAATTAACGATTTTATATTAAACGAAATTTTGTTTAAGCATACTATTTACTAAATATAAAAGATTATTGGTAGCAATTAAATTTAAAAATGCAGTTACTTTTTTTAGAATAATGTTACTAATTATTTATTTAGATGATGTATTATTAAAATTTAGTTTTCGAAAAATAATTTTTGCTTATCCTGTTGCACAATAAAACCTGAAAAATGATTTGCTGATGAGCCTAGCCTTGATGGGCAGTAGTAGCTGCCGCAATATAAAAAGTGTAAAGTACAGTAAACTTTGCTGCGGCACTACTACAGACAGCAAGAAACCGATGTTGATTAATGGTTAATTGATGATGCTCCTAAAGTTATTTCTTAAAAATGGCATCGTATATTTACATTTCAAAATAATATTTATGCAAAGAGATACTGCTTTATTTAATTTGGTACAACAAGAGGCTGATAGACAACAACACGGTATAGAATTGATTGCTAGCGAAAATTTTACTAGCACACAAGTAATGGAAGCTATGGGTACTTGCCTTACTAATAAATATGCAGAAGGCTACCCGGGCAAAAGATATTATGGCGGCTGCGAAGTGGTAGACGAAGTGGAACAGCTAGCTATTGATAGAATAAAAAAAGTATTTAATTGTGCATATGCAAATGTGCAACCGCATAGCGGTGCGCAAGCTAATGCTGCATTGCTACTGGCAGTATTGCAACCTGGCGATGCTACGCTAGGCTTAGATTTGAGCATGGGAGGGCATCTTACACATGGCTCTCCTGTAAACTTTAGTGGTAAATATTATAAGCCCCATTTTTATGGAGTGGTAAAAGAAACTGGCTTAATTGATTATGAAATGCTAGAGGCAAAAGCACGTGCTGAAAAACCAAAATTAATTTTTTGTGGAGCTTCTGCTTATAGTAGAGATATAGATTATGCTCGAATAAGAAAAGTGGCTGATGAAGTGGGTGCATTTGTGCTGTGCGATATGGCACATCCTGCTGGTATGATAGCTGCTGGCTTGCTTAGCTCACCATTTGAGCATTGTCATTTTGTAACAAGCACTACGCATAAAACTTTGCGTGGGCCAAGAGGTGGCATTATTTTAATGAAGACAGATTTTGAAAACCCAATGGGGTTAAAAGATATGAAAGGCAATGTGCGTATGATGAGTAATTTGATAGACATGGCAGTTTTTCCAGGTACACAAGGTGGACCATTGATGCACGTAATAGCCGCTAAGGCTGTAGCTTTTGGCGAATTGCTTACAGATGAATTTAAAGCTTACATGCTACAAGTAAGAAAAAATGCACAAGCTATGGCTGCTGCATTGGTGGCTAGAGATTATCAAATAATAAGTGGTGGTACCGATAATCATTTAATGCTTATTGACTTACGAAATAAAAATATAAGTGGTAAAAAAGCACAAGAAACATTGGATAAAGCGCACATAACTTTAAATAAAAACTCAGTTCCATTTGATGATAAAAGCCCATTTGTAACAAGTGGTATTCGTATTGGTGTGCCTGCAATTACTACCAGAGGTATGAAAGAAGCAGATATGGAAAAAGTGGCATCTTTTATAGATAGAATAATGGTGGATATTGATAACGCAGAAACGATTGAAGCAGTAAAGCAAGAAGTGCATGAAATGATGAAGGGGTTTCCGTTGCCATAGTATTGAGATGCTAGTATTGGGTATTGAGATAATAGTATTGAGTATTGAGATAGTTTACTAGTGTCAATACTTACGCTCTATTTAAATCTTTTATCTTTTATCTAACCTCTCAATACTCACATATCTCAATACTCATATATCAATACTAACATCTCAATACTTACATCTCAATACTTATATCTCAATACTAATATCTCAATACTAATATCTCAATACTAATATCTCAATACTAATATCTCAATACTCATATCTCAATACTCATATCTCAATACTTACATCTCAATACTAATATCTCAATACTAATATCTAATTTTATGATACAAAGAATTCAATCTATATGGTTTTTTTTAGCGGCTGTTTGTGTTTTATTAACGATGCAATTTTCTACTTATGCAGGTGCTGATGCAACGGGCTTGCTACAATTGATAAAAGGAACTTCTAATACTTTTTTAGTAATTATAACATCAATGGTTGCTGTAGTTTCTATGATTGCTTTATTTTTATTTAAGAATAGAAAATTACAAATAAAAATTAGTTTTCTAGCTATTTTGATAGAGTTGATTTTGTTGTTTTTTTATTACAGTGCAATACATGCGCTTGTTGGTAATGGTGCATTTACTGTTACGGCATTGCTCCATGCAGCTGTAATTATTTTTTTATTGCTTGCCGCAAAAGGAATATTTAGTGATGATAAGTTAATAAAAGATAGCAATAGGTTAAGGTAAAAATTATCGCCACTTTTTATTTTTTTACCCTAGGTATCCAAGGTATTTCTTCTACTTGTAAAAGATGTGCTGCATATCTTGATAGTACAAAAAGATGATCGCTTAATCTGTTAAGGTATTTTATTATAAGTGGATCTACAAAAATATTTTCATCTTGCAGGTGAACGCACAAACGCTCTGCACGCCTACATACACAGCGTGCTACATGCAGGCTCGAAACTGTAGTATGACCGCCTGGTAAAATAAAAAATTTCATTGCTGGTAAAATTTCTGTCATTATATCAATATGCTTTTCTAAAAAAACAATGTCTTCTTCTACAAGGTCAGGAATTTTCATTAATGGCTCTTTATCTGGGTCGCAAGCCAGTGAGGAGCCTATTGTAAACAAACGGTCTTGCACCTCTTTCAGTACTTCATTACAATGTTTATCTTTTAATAAATCGTTGCACAAACCAATATGTGAATTTAATTCATCTACCGTACCATAGCATTCTATTTGCAAGCTACTTTTTAGTACTTTGGTACCACCTATTAAACTTGTTTTACCAAGGTCGCCTGTTTTTGTGTAAATTTTAAATGCCATTTTAAAGGTTCGAATTTTAAAATTCAAAGTTTTTAAACCTTGAATAATATGATAAATTAAAGAGTAGAAATATAAAATTATTTAAAAAAGAGTTTATTGAGGCAGCCAAAGATTTTAACCTTGAACTTTGAAACTTGAACTACATACTTTCAGCCTTCAAACTTGATTTATTCTGTTTGTCACTCTCCACCAACCCATCCTTCAACCTTATAACTCTTCTTGCAAAAGCTGCAATATCTTCCTCATGCGTTACCAATACAATGGTATTTCCTTCCGCATGCAATTTATCTAATATGTCCATTATTTCGTGAGATGTTTTAGAGTCTAAATTACCTGTAGGTTCATCTGCTAATATTATTGCTGGATTATTAATTAGCGCCCTTGCAATTGCTACACGCTGGCATTGCCCACCACTAAGTTCATTAGGCTTATGATGTGTCCTATCTTCCAGTTTTACTTTTGCCAAAACCGCTTCCGCCCTTTCCATTCTATCTTTTTTATTTACACCAGCATATATCAGCGGCAGTGCCACATTCTCTGCAGCGGTAAGCCTTGGCAACAAATTAAATTGTTGAAAAACGAAGCCAATGTCTTTGTTTCTTACTGCCGCTAGGTCATCATCTTCCATACTACTCACATCTTTTCCATTTAAAATATACATACCACCAGTTGGAGAATCTAAGCAGCCCAAAATATTCATAAGAGTAGATTTTCCACTACCACTTGGCCCCATTAATGCTACATAATCGTTTTTATAAATATCAAGTGTAATGCCTTTTAAAACAGGTAGTTCCTGCGTACCTAAGTAGTAGCTTTTTTGAATATTATTTAGTTGTAATATTTTTGCAGTATCCATATTTATTTTATTATTACAAATTTAATGGATTTAGTATACTGCAAAGATGTTTTTACATAAGCGGAGTATAGGGTTTTTAAATTGGTAAAAAGATTTTGCTGCAAAGCATCTTCCCTTCAAGCTTGCATAATTGGCACAAAAAATAGCAAGGTTGGTTACCGTATAATACCGTGCCTCATCTATACCTATTTTTGCAATTTCAAAAGGCAAAACTATTGGCTGTATAGTACGAGCATTGTATGGTGATGTATTGCTTGGAATAATTATCTGACAGTTTTCAATATCATTATACAAAAAGTTATAATTGTTCATGTCAATAATTAAATTATTGTTATTCAATATACCATTAATCTTTTTTTAAAATTACTTT
>JANXOQ010000181.1 GCA_025357775.1 Ferruginibacter sp.
TTTAGACGAAAGGCTAAAAATTTTAAAAAATATAAATAAAGATACTTTTAAAAGTAGACGAGAAGAAGTGGTAAACTGGGTAACAGCTGGGGCAGGAAGATTTTTAAGCAATTTGCCAACAGATTTACATGACGTAAAAGAAGATATTGCTTACCATCTAATAAATATAACGGTTGCCATACAAAAAGTAGCTAATAAAGATTGTAAAAAAATAAGCACAGAGCTAACTCAAGTAAATGATTTGTCTGCAGAGTTAACGGAGATTATTACAAACAACCATAGAGTTTATACACAAAGTGGTTCATCATCAGGCAATATTGATTATCGCTGGGTATTATTTGTTGTAATAATTTTACTTCGGATGGTTTCTAAGGGCTGTTAAAATACAACTTATCGTTTTTCGTAGCTATTTATTTATCTTACATTCTAATAGTAAAGTAAATGTTCAAATACATTAAATACCTCAATCCCCTCATCATGTTTGCGCTTGCATATATTAGCTTTACGCATACGGGTATTTTGTGCTGGTTGGTAATGTTTTACTCTTGGGGTTTTGTGCCCTTGTTAGAATTATTTGTAAAACCGAATACAAGAAATATGACAGCTGCTGAGCAAGAACTTGCAAAGGTAGATAAGCTATATGATTACCTTTTGTACTTAGTAGTTTTAATACAAGTACCAATGTTATTTTTCTTTTTGCACTCTTTTGTAAATGTACAATTAAGTGTAGCAGATGTACTTGGGCGCATAACAAGCATGGGTATGCTATGTGGCATATTTGGTATAAATGTAGCGCACGAGCTTGGGCATAGAAACAAAAGTTTTGATCAATGGCTTGCAAAAATTTCATTGCTTACTAGCATGTATACACACTTTTTTATAGAGCATAATAAAGGGCATCATAAAAATGTGGCTACGCCCAACGACCCTAGCAGTTCTCGTTACAACGAAATGGTATATACATTTTATTTTAGAACTATTTCTCTTACATACATATATGCTTGGCATATAGCTAATGCGGAAATGAAGAAAAAGGGAAACTTAATGTTTAGCCTTAAGAATGAAATGCTACAACTGCAAATTTTACAATTAGCGGTTATTGCTACTATTTATTTTTTGTTTGGGGGCACTATTTTATTATACTTTTTTGCAGCAGCCTTTATGGGTATTTTATTGTTAGAAACAGTAAATTATATAGAACACTACGGTTTGCAAAGAAAACAAACCAGCGAAACAAGTTATGAAAGAACACAAGTACACCATAGCTGGAACAGTAACCATGTTATAGGTAGAATGCTCTTGTTTGAGCTTAGTCGCCATAGCGATCACCATTATATGGCTAGTAGAAAATATCAAGTTTTGCAACACCACGATAATGCTCCACAACTACCCACTGGCTATCCAGGCTCCATGCTATTGGCACTTTTGCCACCTATATGGTTTAGCGTTATGAATAAAAAAATAAAAGCTTTGCAAGTGTAGCTTTTTAAAAGTTAGCATGAAACCTAAAATTTAACAGCAATGTTTTAATAATACATAATGGTTTACATAATTAATATTATTTTGCATTACATTCTAAAAAAATAAAAACAATGAAATTATTATTTACATGCGTAATTAGCTTTATAGCTTTTACAGCATTTGCACAACCAAATAAAAAACAAGCAGCAAAAGGTGGCACTTATGGTGCAATAACTACAGCCAAAGATGCTATAGAAGTAAATGCACTTGAAGAAAAACTAGTAACAGTAGAAAAATATAGAGGAAAAGTAAAAGGTACTGTAGCTAGTGTATGCGAAAAAAAAGGCTGTTGGATGAAACTAGCCACCACAGAGGGTGATGGTATTATGATTCGTTTTAAAGATTATAAATTTTTTATGCCATTAAATATTGTGGGTAAAGATGTAGTACTTCAAGGGGAAGCTAAAAAAACAGTAACAAGCGTAGAAATGCTAAAACACTATGCAGAAGATGCGGGTAAAAGCAAAGAAGAAATTGAAAAAATAACGGAAACAAAAACAGAAATAGAATTTATAGCTACTGGTGTTTTAGTAGTTAGTTAATTGTTAAATGCTTCTATAAATATTAAGATACGGTTACATTTTTTGTAGCCGTATTTTTTATTTTAATCAGGTTTGTATTCAAAAATAATTTCTGCATTTTGTGAAAGATTTGCACTACCAAATAGCTCATACCTTTTGCCATTTGGAGTACTAAAAATAAGTAATGCAGTGTTAGGAGGAATACTTCCTAAATTTTCAGCAAATAAAACTATGCTATGGTATTTGATGTTTTCGTCTAATAAAAGTTCTACCGTTATAGGCTTTTCATTTATTCGCTTTTTGCTTACAATCGTTTTGCCATTGTACAAAATGCTCACAGTATTTCCATCTACAGTGCCGTTGTCATAAATATTTAAAAATAATTTTTTCTCATTTATAACAATTCGTTTTAGTTCTTTGTTAGTTCTGCCTTCTATTTTTGTTGGTAAAATATTTTCTTTTGGTTGTGTTTTTGTATTGGGCACTTTTATAACTATAGTATCCTTATTAATTTTTTTAGGTAAATTTACTATTGGCTTAGTAATATTGGTTATTGGTTTTTTAATTATTGAAGTATTCGTTTTTGCAGGTTCTTTTTTTGTCTTAGCTATTATAGTTGGTTTTAGTTTTTCATAAGTCTTTACACAATTTACCATCTCCTGTGTCATTGCAGCAGGTAGGCTTGCCACTTTTTTTAGTCTTATTTCACTTGGTTCGCTATTGCCAAAAATCGACCCTGATTTTGTCCTTAAAAATCCTACTAAATAAGTGATGCCTTTAGAATATTCTACTTTTAATTTAAATTGCATTAAAGAATGATTGTAATGGTTTATCATAAAAGAATACCCATCTAACAACCAAGTATTGTACATTTTATTTCTTGAACCTGTAAAATAGCTTTTGCAATAATCCTCCTTATTATTGTATACATAATCCCATGAATAGCCACAAATATTATCATCCACTTGCACTATGTTTACTTGTAAATATTCGTATCCATCTATTTCGCCTACCCAAGTACCTGTTAACTTTTGAGCAAACAAATTGCAATTGAAAAATAATAAAAATATAAGATAAATTTTTTTCAAAATAATTGTTTTTTACAATTCAGCTATAAATTTAAAAATGCTTATGTAAGATAAAATTTTTCTATTGTAACTATTGCTTTGTTGTTTTTTACTATCATTGAACTTTTATTCAGGAATAAATCTAATAAGACCAATATTAATGAAACCTTAAAGTAAATACTTACCACAGTTGTTTTAAAGAAAACATTGGTAAAAAAGATACTTTAAATTTAGAGTAGTAAAAAAAATAGTTCGAAGAAGTAAAAAGCGATTCGTAGTACTGAATCGCCTTTTTTAATTATCATTATTTACTTTCTTTTAAAATCATATCTATTGTAATGGCGCAAGATACTATGACCATTTTACTTTTATCTTCTGCATATTCAGGCACAATATCTACTACATATTTATCTGCGGTGGTAAATGCTTCTTTCAAAATACCATTCCATTTTTTGGTGATTGTACCAATACTATTTCCCTTATCATCTACTATTTTAAAATTCCAGCCTTTCCAATCTCCAGATATATTACCTATTTGAATATTTGCTTCATCAAAAATATTAAAGGTTGGTTTAAGTATAGCAAACTTTTGTTTTATGCTACCCAACAAATCACCATTTGATTTTGTAAGCGTAATTTTAGACATCCAAAATGTCCACCCTCTTTTAATAACTATAAGCGTACTACCGCTAAGGTCTATTATTTCTAAATGAAAAGGTAACATGCCTTTTTTTAGCAGTAAACGTAAAAATTTTTGACCTCCAGTAAGCTTTTGGGTTATTAACCCAATTTCTCCTATCTCATCATATACTTTGTAAGCATTAGTAAATTTAAAAAAGCCTATTTTTTCATCAATAAAAAAAGTGTTTTTTTCAAAAAACTCTGGAAATACCATTGACATAAAAAAAGTTAAAGGTTGAAAGTTTTAAAATTGAGTATTATTATGCTTGTTGGTCTAAAGTTACTTTTATCATTTTATCGCCGCCTTGTATCTCATCTAAAATATCTAGCCCTTCGATAACTTTTCCAAAGCAAGTATGGTTGCCATCTAAATGCTGTGTGCCTTGTCTATTATGGCAAATAAAAAATTGTGAGCCACCAGTATTTCTACCTCTATGTGCCATACTCAGTACTCCTCTATCATGGTATTGGTTTGGTGCAGCTACTTCACAATTGATAGTATACCCAGGACCACCAGCACCAGTGCCATTGGGGCATCCTGCTTGTACCATAAAGTTTGGTATTACCCTATGAAAACTTAGCCCATCATAAAAGCCTTTGCCTATAAGTATTTTAAAATTTTCTACTGCTATTGGTGTAGCATCGTCATACAATTCAAAACTCATTGTGCCTTTGTTTGTTTCTATTTTTCCTGTTGTTGTCATATTGTTTATTTTATGCAAAATTAAGTTGTTTATTTTTGTTTAATATATCTATGCGAAATATTTGCCATTTATATACCAATACATTTTTTATTTGCAGGTATCTTTTGGTATTTCCACTTATTTATTTGGGGGCAAAGGATTTTCAAAAATTAAAACAGATAGGGTTATGTTTTAGAATTTTTACAAACTAATAATTTCTAATACAATTTGGAGAACCTTGGTCTTTAAATGTTTTAAATATTTTTCTTTATATTATTTGAGTTAACGGATGAAACAAAATTATTTTTACTAATACACTCATTAGAAACAAAGTCAATAAATTTTACTTCTTCAAATGATTCCAACCTTGGGCTACTAATGGATGCTTATTGCCACCTCTTGTTATTAAATGTTTGCCTTCGCCAGCATCTGTTATATAACCAATAATGCTTATGGACGGGTTTAATTTTATTTGCTCATAATCTGATTGTGGCACTGTAAATAAAAGTTCATAATCTTCGCCGCCGCTTAATACACATGCGGTTGGGTCCATTTGTAATTTATAAGCAAACTCTTTCATTTCATCTGCCATCGGAAATTTATCTTCATACAACACACAGCCTACTTCACTTTGTTTACATATATGCATTATCTCACTACTTAGTCCATCGCTAATATCTATCATACTAGTAGGCATTATATTTTCTTCTGCAAAATATTCAATAATATCTTGCCTTGCTTCTGGTTTTAATAATCTGCCTACAATATATATTTGTCCTTCAAGGTCAGGTTGTGCACCAGTTTCTTCAAAAATTCTTTTTTCTCTTTCAAGCAATGTGAGTCCTAAAAATGCTCCACCAAGCTCACCACTTACACAAATTAAATCGCCACTTTTTGCACCACTTCTTCTTACATACGCATCTGGTGCTACTTCGCCAATGGCGGTTATACTTATTACAAACCCTCGTAGCGAAGTCGTGGTATCACCTCCCACCAAATCTACCCCATATTTTTCGCATGCAGCATACACACCTTCATAAAATTCATTCAGTGTTTCTAGCGAAAACCTATTGCTAAAACCAATGCTCAATACTATTTGTGTTGGGGTAGCATTCATAGCATAAATATCGCTAAGGTTTACTACCACTGCTTTGTAGCCCAAATGTTTTAGTGGGGTGTATGATAAATCAAAATGCACTCCTTCTAAAAGTAAGTCAGATGATATTACTGTTTGTCTACCAAAATGGTCTATCACAGCAGCATCATCTCCCACGCTTAATATAGTAGAACTTTGCTTTGTTTCGTTGTGTTGTGTAAGGTGGTCTATAAGTTCAAATTCCCCGAGGGACGATATTTCTGTACGTTCTTGCATAATTATGATTTTAGATTTTGAGTTCTCGTAAATTCGGTTCACAGAATTTACCAAACTTTAAACTTTACGTTAATAACCTTTCTTGTTATAAAATATTTTCATTCATTTTTGTTTTGTTAATGAGAAGCGTTCAATGGTTTGTTGTTGGGAGCTCAAACTATTTAGGAAATACCATTCACCAATGAAGATGTTCTCTTTTCTGCAATTTTTATTAAATTATCGCATTGACCTAAGTTTTATTTTCATGAGTTTATGCTTCATGAAAAGTTATAAACCAAACTTGCTGTCAACGTGTATCATGAGAAATCAGTTTTATCATCGCTAACACTAAAATCTTTAAGCCTTGCAAATATACTGCATAGCTTTTTACACTTTTAATTGATTATTTGTAAGAAACCTTTTGTTATTTAAAATTAATATTCTTTATTCGCATCTACATGCAACTATCAATCATTATAGTAAATTATAACGTAAAATACTTTTTAGAGCATTGCTTGCTTTCAATAATAAAATCTTGTAAAAATATTGAAGCGGAAATATTAGTGGTAGATAATAATTCTACTGACGGCAGTAAAGTATATCTTTCTTCCAAATTTTCAACAGTACGTTTTTTTTGGAATAAAGAAAACAAAGGCTTTGGAGAAGCCAATAACGAAGCATTGCAATTTGCAAATGGAGAGTATATTTTATTTTTAAACCCAGATACTATTGTGGGAGAAGATTGTCTTGAAAAATGCTTAACATTTTTTGAAGAAAATAAAGACTGCGGTGCATTAGGTGTACGTATGATAGATGGTGCTGGTAATTTTTTAAAAGAAAGTAAAAGGAGCTTGCCCACACCTTCGGCAGGTTTTTATAAAATGATTGGTTTGGCAACATTATTTACCTCCTCAAAAATATTTGCTAAATATTATGCAGGTAATATACCCGAAAATGAAAATAATATAGTAGATGTGCTAGCAGGTGCATTTATGATGCTTAGTAAAAAAGCAGTGGAAATAACCAATGGTTTTGATGAAAGTTTTTTTATGTACGGAGAAGATATTGACCTTTCGTATCGTATACAAAAAGCGGGCTTACAAAATTATTACATGGGGCAAAATACCATTATTCATTTTAAAGGAGAAAGTACGCAAAAAAAATCGGCTAATTATGTAAAGCATTTTTATGGTGCTATAAAGCTATTTGTAAATAAGCATTACAGCAAAAAACCATTGCAGGCTTTTTTAATGAAACGCTTTATAGATATTGGAAAAAACGCTGCTTTTATAAAAAATTGTTTCACGTTCCTTCATACTACTACTTCAATAAAATTTTTAAATACTATTTTTGTAGGTAATTCTTTTCAGCAAGAAAAAATAAGTCCAGCACTAAAAAATTATGATTTTATAATTATATCTAATAATACAATAAAAGAAAAATTGTTAGAAGAGGTTATACAATTAAATATAGATGCTTTAATACTCTGCGATGATTATCTATCCTTAAAAGAAATAATAGAATTGCTACCAAAAATGCCTAAAAATATTTTGAGTATGTTTTATCAAAACAATGCAGGCTGCATTATAGGAAGCAATGATAAAAATGAAAAGGGTATTTTTATTGTAGTGTAGCAATTATAATTTTTAATAAGTTTTGTGTATAAGCAGGGTAAGGCACAAGTGCAAAACTTTCTATTTTGGCTATATTTTTTTCTACACTAAAACCCATTTGATTTGCAAAGATGCAATATTTTTTATTTGATAAATATTGAGCTAAATATTCTTGTTCTGATTGTGCTGGTGTGGGTACAAAAATAGCTTTTTGTTGCAAAACTGCAATATCCATAACAGTTGTATAGCCACTACGGGCAATAATAATTTTTGATGCAAGCATTAGTTCATTTAATTCTTTTGCAGGTAAATGATTATATATTTTTATATTTTCTGCATTTAAAATATTTTCTGCATTCGGCAAGCCCCTTACCAATGCAATTTTAATTTTTAAATTTTGCATTTGCGTTAGTAAAATATTTTCAAAAATACTACGCTGAGGTTCTGGCCCAGATAGTACTGCAACTATATCATATTTTTTTTCTACAGTATACTTTTTAAACCTTGATAATGCACCAATATATTTTGTAGGTATCAAAGGCATTTTACGTGGGTGAGATAATTCGCCAGCTAAATTATTTTCCTTTTCTTCATCAATCACCCAGCATTCATTAAACTTATTTATAAATTTATAATTTATTAGCTGAGCTATTTTTTCTGTAAACCCATTACCCGTTTTTATGAGCAACTGATGCGTAATAAAAATACAATGTGCTTTTTTGCTACACAAACCAAACCTATTATCTGCAAATACAATATCTATTTTGTGTTCATCAATTACTTTCTCTAGCCATTTCTTTTCTCTTTTTATGGCAAAAATAATTTTAGGTATTTGCAATATCATTTTTGCCCAAAAAGCTGCTTTGTTTTTTGCATACTTTATTCTATATCCTTTTAGCGTTAGTATTTTTACATCTAAAAACTCTTTTTTTAACAATGCTGCAGCTTCGTTTTCAGCAGCTATTATTACTTCAAAGCCTTGCACAAGTAGTTCTTTTATTATAGGTATACAGCGTGTAGTATGCCCTAAACCCCAATCAAGCGGAGCTACAAGCACTTTTTTTTTGTATGTATATTTGTTAATATTAGAAGAATTTATGAACAAATTGAAAACTTTTAGGCTATGAACTGCGTTTATTATTAACTTAGTATTATGAAAAATATTATAAAAGTAACATTTTTAGTATTTATTGTACTTGTAATAGTAGCTACTGGTTGCACAGCAAGCAAAGGGCATAAGTGCGGTTGTACAGGTATGGTTGGTTACAAATAATAAAAACAATGACATCTAACAGAGACCTTCTTGTAATGTTTAAGCAGCGTTTGATGACGCAGCAAGATTTTGATAGAGAAGTTATGCAGTTAAATGAGTTACTATTTACTACTGAGCGATTAGATAATTTTGTACAAGCACACGAAGTATTAGATCTTAATCGTTATAAAATAATCTCAAAATCAGTAGAAATAAAAAAAATGATACGCCAAAATAAATTGACAAAGCCTTTTATATTTTTTAGTAACAAAAACTAGTCTGTTAATTTTTCCAAAGCATTTCTTAGCTTATTTAACATTTCATTTATTTCCTCTTTTTTTACACAACCCACGCTTATTCTGTACCAAGTACTATCATCTTCTGCGCCAAAGCAGTTAAACGGTACCATGGCTAATTTAGCTTCGTCTAAAATATAAGCAGTTACATCGGTTTGTTTTTCCAAGCTTTTTCCATTTACTTTTTTGCCTACCAAATTTATTTGTACAGTAAGATAAATAGCTGCCTGCGGTACAATAGCATCTACGGCAAAACCCTCTTTTTTTAGAGTAATAAAACCTTCATATATATTGCGAAGTCTATATTCTACCTCACTTTTAAAGTGTACAAAATAATCAGTAACTACTTTTTCTTGAGCCAAAAATTTTGCCACAGCCTTTTGCTCTGCCATAGGTGCCCATGCACCTACGTGGCTGTTTATTGCTTTCATTTTTGCAATAACTTCTGCTGGCCCCATGCTCCAGCCTACCCGTACGCCTGTAGCTGCAAAGGCTTTGCTAATACCATCTACAAAAATAGTATATTCCTTCATAGCTGGGCGTAGTGTTACAGGGTTGTAATGAACGGTATTACCAAAAGTAAGTGTCCAATACATTTGGTCATACATTAAATATAATTTTTTTGCTCCTTCGGCTCGGCTAGCATTTTCTTCTATTACTAGGTCACATATTTCCTCTAAGTCTTCCTTTGTAAATGCAGTACCTGTAGGGTTTAGTGGTGAGCACAAAGCCAGCAATGATGCACCATTTATGTGCGGACGTATTTGTGCAGCAGTGGGCATAAAATTATTCTCTTTTGTGGCTTCTATTAAAATATGTTCCCCTTCGGTAAAATGTGTATAGTGGTTATTATTCCAACTAGGTACAGGGTATATTACTTTATCGCCCTTATCCACAATGGCTCTGTACAATGCATATATTAAAGGCCTGCCACCAGCACCTATCAAAATTTCGTTAGCGGCATAATTTAACCCTTCTTTTTTTTGTATAAAATCACCTACTGCTTTTCTTAAATCTGCTTCTCCATCTGCAACTGGGTAGGTTGTAAAACCATCATCATATGCATTTTTTATAGCATCCTTTAATTCACAAGGTATTGGAAACTGTGTAGAATCAAAATCCCCGATTGTGTAATTATAAATATGTTCTCCCTTACTTATCTTTTCTTTAATGATTCCCCCAAGTTTTACAATTTCAGAACCAATAAGGGTTTCAGCAAGTTTGCTTAATGAAGTAGCTGCCATAAAAATTATTTAAAAAATAAAAATGAGGTTTTAACAAATATAATTGATAAGCATTTTAAATTAAAAATTAAATATAGTATCAAATACGTTGTTCAATAATTTTTAAAAAATTATGAGGCTTTTTTAAAATAAAAAATCCCCTTGC
>JANXOQ010000187.1 GCA_025357775.1 Ferruginibacter sp.
GAAAAAAAGAAAAGAATAAAAAAGATTTAGTTGTAAAAAAACAAGCAGCAGAAAAACCAAAAGTAGATACAGAAAATAAAATAAATGAAATAGTATTTAGCAATAAAAATCATTTGCAAAAAACGGAAAACTGTTTAATAAAAGAAGATTGTAATGATTTTTATAACCAACTAAACACTGAATTAAAAATTTTTTTAGCGGCTAAGTATTTATTAGATATAGAAAAAATAAACAGCAAAACGATGGCGCTTGAATTAGAAAATTCAAATTTGAATAATACTGTTATACTGGAGCTATCAGAGTTAATGCAAGAAATAGAGCGTCAACTATATACACCGTTTGAAAGTACAGAAAAGATACATGTTGTGTATGCGCAAGCTCAAACAATTATACAGCTTCTTAATAAAGCAAATATGTAACGAACATGTTTAAAATTGTAGCAAGGGTTTCTATACTTTTAAAAAAATACCTGCTGTAAAATGTATTTCCAAAGGTTTGCTATTATATAATTTATGTGAATGAATGTAAATTTATTTTTCTGTAAATTTATATCCTACGCCCCTTGCACTATGAAAGTAAACAGGGCTGCGGCTATCTTCTTCAAAGTATTTTCTGAAATTAAGAATAAAGTTATCAATTGTTCTTGTAGTAGGGTATACATTGTACCCCCATACCGCCTGTAGTATTTTTTCTCTAGGTACTACTTCATTTTTATTTTCAATTAATAGTTTTAGTAGCATCAATTCTTTTTTTGTAAGAATAATTTTTTCCGTAGCTTTATTAGTTGCTTCTGATGCTTTAAAATCTATCTTGTTGTCACCAAAACTGTAAATATCAGTCATGGAAGTTTTACTTGCAATCTGCTCACTTTTGTTTATCAGTTTTTTTACCTTAAGTAATAACTCCTCCAAATTAAAAGGCTTTGCCAAATAATCATCCGCACCTTTTTTTAAACCAAGCACTCTATCTTCACTACTAGCTTTTGCACTTAAAATTAATATTGGAACAGTTGAATTACTTAGTCTAATTGTTTCACAAACAGTTATACCATCTATCTCTGGCAGCATTACATCTAAAACAATGAGGTCAAAATATTCTTGTTGCACCGTTTTTAATGCAAGAGCACCATCTATGCTTGTGTTCACATCATAACCTTCCAACTCCAAATTTAGCTTTAATGTTTCAAGAAGATTTTCTTCATCTTCAACTAAAAGAATTGAAAATTTTTTGTGCATCATTGTATATTTTTAAACTACTGTTTTTAGATTTATCACAAATATACTTCCTCCTTTGGGATTATTTTCTATTGTAATTTTACCGTCATGTGCTTCTACTATACGTTTTGTAAGATATAGCCCAAGTCCAGTACCCTTAGCTTTTTTTGTAGCTTCATTTCCTGTTCTGTAAAATTTTTTAAAAACGTTTTGCTTTTCATTGTCTGCTACACCATTCCCTTCATCTACAATTTGCATAGTTACCATACCTTCTCCCTTTTTTAATAATACAGCAATAGCATTTTCTTTTGGTGAATACTTAAGGGCATTTTCTATTAAATTATTAATGGCCATTTGCAATAAAAAAGTATCGCCATGCACATTTAAATTACTTGTAATTTCAGTATCTATAGTACGATACGAGTACCTAGCTGCAAAACCATTAACACATTCTCGTATTAGTTCAGAAAAATCCATATTTTCTTTACTAATTTTATATCCCCCCGCATCTATTTGTGATGAAAGTAATAAATTTTTGCAAAGTGCATCAAGTCGGTTTGTTTCTTGCAAAGTATTGCAAAGAATTTTTTGATACTGAGCATCATTAAGTTTATGCTTTTGTATGGTTTCTAAATTTAATTTTGTGATGGCTATAGGTGTTTTAAGCTCGTGGGTAACAGCCGTTAAAAAACTTTGCTGATTGGCAGAAGAGCGTATTTCTTTTTTAAACGAACGTATTACAAAAGTAGCTCCCGTTATAATTAAAATTAAAAATAAACCTCCTTCCCCTAAATATTGTGCAGTATTATTTTTTTTATCTTCAAATATTTGTGCTTGTTTTTTTTCAAAAAAAATATCTGTTTTATTTAATTCTGCCAATCTAATATTTGTTATTTGGTTATTCTGCATGCTCAATTCTATAAACCACCATAATAAAGATGCTATTATATACATTGCCAATATCCAATATACAACCAAGGCTCTTTTAATATTTTTTTTTGATAATGACATAGTTAATTTCTCTTATCTAAACCCCACGAAAGTTTGTTGCGAAGTGTTTGTAAAAAATTATTTTCATTAAGTCTTATTAAATTTATGCCGAAACTTTCTTTTTTTACAGCTAGTTGTATTTCTTTTGATACTATTTCTTTTCTGCTATCTAGTGTACAAAGAAAGCCATCTGTACGCCCTTCTATTTCAAAAGAAACTATGGTGTTGTCTGGAACAATTATTGGTCTAATATTTAAATTATGCGGTGCTACAGGTGTTATTACAAAGCTGGCGCTTTCTGGAAAAACTACAGGGCCATTGCAACTAAGCGAATAACCGGTAGAACCAGTTGGAGTTGCTACTATCAAACCATCTGCCCAGTAAGTATTTAAAAATTCTCCATTTAGATAAGTATGAATTTTTATCATAGGAGAAGTATCTTTTTTGTGAAGAGTAAATTCATTTAATGCATAAGGCGTTTCATCAAATAAATTTGTATTGGCATCTAAATGCAATAGGCTTCTTTTGTCCAACACGTATTTGCGCTGCACCAAAGCTTGCAATGCTGCATGCAAATCTTCTTTACCAATACTGGCTAAAAAGCCTAGCCTTCCATAGTTTATACCTAGTACAGGTATTCCGCTATCTTTTACCAACGTTACTGTATCTAGTAACGTTCCATCGCCACCTAGGCTTATCATACAATCTATGGTAGGGTCTAAATCATTGCCATTTGCAAAGGTTGAATACTTTACAGGCATTTGTATAGCAGAATAAAATTGGTTAAAAAAATCTTGAAAAATTACTGGCTCTACTTTATGTTTATCTAACTCTTCTAATAAGCTCTCAATATCTTTTAGTTGGTCATTTTCTATTCCTCTACTATAAATTGCTATTTTCATATTTAGTATTTATACCTAATTAATTTCCACCACCACCTTGTAAAAATAATCCATTTTCTCTTAATTGATTAAAACTGTATTCAATTTTAAAAACAAGGTCGTACAAAGAAAGTATATCTAAACCTACACCACCAGTGTACAAAAAACGATTATTAAGCTTTGTATTATATTGTGTTGGTATATAGCTGTACCCAATATCCGTATACGCTTTTACAAAAAAAGTAAATGGTATATAAGGAAGCTCTTTTATTTTAAATGGCATAGGTATTTTAAAAGATAATAACTTTTTAGATAATGTATACTTACCATTAAAAGCAGCTACACCATCTATCACATAAAGCTCAAGCCCTCTGAGCTTAAAGCTGTTGTAGCCCAGTGCACGCTGGTTTATATATGCTTGTTCAAAAGGTATTTTTAAAATACCCGAGGCTTTTATGTTACTAAAAAAATTGTGTGGGTGGCTAATATATTTTGCATAACCGCCATACAAAGTAGTATTATTTATACCACCACTTAAGCCAAATCCTCGTTTAGAAATTCCATAGTTGTATTGTACTCCTTTTAATGGAAATGCATTTCTATCAGTATTAGAAAAGCCTACTCCAATATTAAAATCAGGAATAAATTGTTTCACCTTTTCATTTCCAAAATAATTTGGATTGTATTTTTCATTTACCACACTATCATCTACAATAGTATAATTTATACCTACCGATATGCCTGTAGTTTTAAAAAAAGCATTTCGCCAATTATAAGCTGCTCCTACATAATAATTATTACGTACAAATCCATCATTTTTATATACCAAAGGTTTATTATTATAACTAGTTTTGTAGCCTATTTCTCTATTTTGTGTAATACCTGCAGCTATACTAAAACCCTTTGTGAGCTTACTATTGCTGTAAGGCGAACTATAACTAAAAGATAAATTTCTTGCATAACCGTTCAAAATTGTAATATCTAATTGATCTCTTCTTCCACTAAAATTATAATGCTTAAAATTTAGCCCATACACCACTCTATTAAAATCTGCATTAAATGTATTTATCCATTCTTTATAACTTCTGTCTATAAGTGCAAACTGAGGTGCTGGAAAAATGTACCATCGTTCTTTTACTTCCACATTTACTTGTATTGTACTATCGTTTAAAAAAGTAGAATCCATATTTACCTCTATAAACAAATTTGTGTTGTAAATCTGAGTACGTGCTTGTTTAAAATATTCTGCTAGTTTATTTCTTTGCAAAAAATCGCCTACTTTAAATTGAGTTTCCCTTAAAATTATATAACTTTTAGTATGCTTATTGCCCATAATATTTATGTTGGCAATTTTTACCAATGAGCTATCAATAAAAGTTTCTTTTAGAAAAATGTTTTTTTTTGTGGTATCGGTTGTTACTTGGGCTTGGGTAAATGAGGTTACAATAAATATTGAAAAAATAAAAAATAATAAGCGGACAAGCAATATCATTATTACAACTTTTATGAAATAAATAAATATACTAATTTATGCAATGCAGTTGTAAAAAAATAATAATATGAAGGGTAACGAGTTTTATAAAAATAAATCTTGAGATACTAAATTTCTAAATAATGTATTAAATGATTGTAATTTGAATTAATTTCATTTTCAAATTTTTCGTTTCCAAACGAGTAAATAATATTATACTCATATCGTTCAAATGTAGCAATAATGCTTGCAATTTCTTTTTTATTAATATGCAAGGTTACAGTAAGCATTCCTGTAATATTATTTACAGTAGTGTTTAAATGTAATATGGTGCAATCATTGCTTTCTACAATTCTGCTTATTTCAGAAATGGCAAATTGTGAACGCATCATTTCCAAAACTATTAGGCCACCAATTTCATCAGCACCAGAAAAATTACTAAGTGTTTTTAATAAATCAGTAATAGTTATAACACCAGCAAATTCGTTATTGTTTACTACGGGTACTATTGTTGTATCAAATTGTATGCTATTGCTTACAGCATTTAAAAAATGTACATTTCCAGCTACAGGCGCATTTAAAAAATTATCTTGTAAAACCTCGATAGGCAATTTTTCATCTTCGGCATCTAATAAATCATCTTCGCTTATAAGCCCAAGAAAGGTATTATCAACAACTACAGGTAAGTGAGAAATACGATAGTCATTAATTAATTGCAAAGCTTTGCTAATACTATCATCTAGTTGTAGTCTTGGTATATTTTTATTAATAAGTTCTATAGTGAGCATTGTAACTATTTATACAAAGTAAATATTATACAAACGAAGTTAAAAGTTTACTAACAATAAAGTTTTGTTAAGCTACTGGAGTACGTTTCACTTTTTCTAAAAACGTTGATAAAATATCATTAAATTCATTTGGTACTTCCATCATAGGAGCATGCCCACATTTGTCTATAAAATGAAGTTCACTATTTGGTATAAGTTTATGAAATTCTTCACCAACAAACGGCGGTGTTACATTATCATTGTTACCCCAAATAAGGCAAGTAGGTTGTTTTATAGATTTTAATTCATCTCCTAGGTTATTTCTAATAGCACTTTTTGCAAGTGATATAATTTTTATAACCTTCATTCTATTGCTTGTAATTTCTAGCACTTCATCTACTAATTCATCTGTAGCCATTGCTGGGTCATAAAAAGTAAAGGCAGTTTTATTTCTAATATATTCCCTATCTCCACGTTTAGGGTAAGTATCTCCCATGCCATTTTCAAATAAACCAGAGCTACCAGTAAGTATTAGAGATTTTATTTTTTGTGGATGCTTTAAAATATGCACAAGCCCTACATGGCCACCAAGAGAGTTGCCTAAAAGATGTATGCTATTATAATTTCTATGTTCAATAAATTTTTGTACAAATTTTTCTAAGCCCCCAACAGATGTATGCAACAAATCCATTTCTAATAACGGCAGCATAGGCACTACCACTTGGTAGTTTTTTCTAAAATATTCTATTAATGAAGCAAAGTTACTTAAGGCACCAAACAAGCCATGCAATAACATCAAGGTTTCCCCTGTTCCCTCTTCTAAGTATGAAAATTTTCCGTCTTTTTTTATTTCGTAGCTCATTCGCTTAAAAATATAGTTCTGTGAGTTGCTAAAATACGTTGTTTACTTCAAAAACGGTGTGTTCAACATTATATGTTACTATTTTTTAATACTGTAAAATATAAAGAGTGATTTATACATGTACTTTTGCTGCGTATTTTCCAAAAAATTCCTCTAGTGATACAAACATATTTTTAAACCAAGGAATAACAACTGCAAAGCCTTCTATAACTTTTGAGCCTAGTGGTTGTATGTACACATATATTCTGGACGCTGCAATTGATTCTGCTTTTATAAAATTTAATTGTGCGGCATAAAATAAAAAAATACTATAAATAATACTGTACAATAAAGCGTATAAAAAAATTCCTGCAATTTTATTAGCCCAGCCAAGCATAGCTGTTTCAAATGTTTTTTGAATTATTTTACCTATCATTCTTACTGCAAATGCAGAACAAATAAACACTAATAAAAAAGAAAGTGCAGGCAGCCATTTATCAATCTTTGTATACTCTTGAATTACAGATGCTACTGTTGTAGAAAGCTTGAGTGCGGCCGCTAAACCAACCACAAACCCTAATACAGAAAAAAATGCTACTATAAAACCTTTGGTATACCCTTTATAGCAAGCAAGTAAAATGAGTACTAAAAAAATCAAATCAATCATTATGGCAGTATAGTTTTATTAAAATAAGGAAAATTATAAATGTTACATAAAATTATAATAAAAAAGAACTATTTAATTAAGCATATTAAACATGTTCTAAGTTATAATAAAATATAGAATTAGTAATATTTTCAAAAAATTATATACCAAAATTTGCCTCTTATTAACCTAATAATGTTTTTACTATATTGCTTATAGTTTTTCCGTCAGCTTTTCCAGCTAGTTGTTTGCTGGCCATTCCCATCACTTTGCCTAAATCAGCAGCTGAGCTAGCACCAGTATCAGCAATAATTTTTTTAATTGTTTCTGTAATTTCCAATTCGCTCATTTGCACTGGTAAAAAGCGTTCTATTACCGCAAGTTCTTCTTTCTCTTTTATAGCTAAATCTTCTCTACCTTGTTTTTCAAAAATATCCAAAGAGTCTTTTCTTTGCTTTACCATTTTTTGTAAAAACTTTAGCTCCGTGGCTTCATCTATTTTACCACCAGCACCAGGGTCAGTTTTCGCTTTTATAATTTCTGCTTTTATAGCACGCAATGCACGTAGTGTTCCTTCATTTTTCGCTTTCATGGCGTCTTTCATTTCGCCCATTATTTTTTCTTCTAACATCTAGTATTTAATATTGAGTACTTAGTATTGAGACAAGAAAGTATTAAGTGTAGATTACTTAGTACTAAGATTAGTCTAAAAGAAAAGTACAGGTTAAAAAATTTTAAGTATTTAGTAATTATTTTTTGGCTGGTCTACCTTTAGATAAAGTATAATAAAACCATTTTACAATAATAAGAAATTAATCGATTTGTAATTTTTAAAAATATTTAATAAAAAATCATATAAATTTTGTAGCCTAGTCTAAATAATAATTACTCCGTACTATTTTCTTTTACTTGGCTTGCCCTAAATTTTTTTATAAACGAATCCGAAAAAGCTTTTATTTCATTTGCTTGCTCTGCATTTTTAGTGGCATTAAGAAAAGTATCACTCATAGTAAACATCATTTGATAAAAAAATTCTCCCATTTCATCTACCATCATATCCTTTGTCCAAAGATCTATACGCATAGCAGTTTTATCAGCGGCATCCCAAAAAGCAATACACATGGCTTTTGCTTTTTGTGTCATTTCAGCACTGCTATCTGTGGCATTCCATTGTATACTTTCTGGCACTTTATTTGGGTCTAAA
>JANXOQ010000197.1 GCA_025357775.1 Ferruginibacter sp.
GGCAGCGCATTAAACTCCCTAAATTTTCGCTGAGTTGGTGTAGGGCTTTTGGTTTATTAAAATAAAAAGTTTTTTTGAAAATGTTTGAGTTAAATACTTTGAATTAAATAATGTCCGTCAGAGTCTCTCAATTTTTTTTAAGCCCTATACAAATCACGGAATGTAGCTTATAATTTGGCTTTTAGTTTGAGCCTTTAGAAATTTGTTTGATAGTAAAAAAAATTGAGCTTAACCATGTGTTTCTTAAAAAGTTGAATAATGGTATGCAGATGCTGTGAGTGACACAACGATGCTGAACATAGCTTTGTTTTAGTTAGGACAAAAAATAAAAGAATAAAAGTAAAAAAATAATTGTTTAGTTAAGCTCAAGTCAAAAACCTTGTGTCTAGTATCTAAAATCTAAAAAAATATGTCATTACTCAAATACGAATCGCAACTAAGGGAACCGTTGGTAAGTGGTAACAAAGATTACCATCAAGTAACGGAAGATATTATTGGCCCTATTGAAGCTAAGCCGAGTAAGCTTTGGTACATTGGTTTTTATATTAGTGTTGCTCTGCTTATGTTTGGTGTTTATAGCATTTATCGTGAGGTTACTTACGGTATTGGACAATGGAATTTAAATAAAACTATTGGCTGGGGTTGGGATATTACCAATTTTGTATGGTGGGTAGGTATTGGGCATGCTGGTACACTTATTTCTGCAATTTTATTGCTGTTTAGACAAGGTTGGAGAACGGGTGTAAACCGAGCTGCTGAGGCAATGACAATTTTTGCTGTAATGTGTGCGGGGCAGTTTCCAATATGGCATATGGGTCGTGTGTGGATGGCGTTTTTTGTAATGCCTTACCCTAACACTCGTGGTCCGTTATGGGTAAATTTTAACTCTCCATTGTTGTGGGATGTATTTGCGATTTCAACCTATTTTACTGTATCATTGTTATTTTGGTACTCTGGTTTGCTTCCAGATTTTGCAACAGTACGGGATAGAGCAAAAACAAAATTTCGCAAAATGATGTATGGTGTTGCAGCCTTTGGTTGGACGGGTAGTACAAAACATTGGCAGCGTTTTGAATCTTTATCACTAGTGCTTGCAGGGTTAAGTACACCTTTGGTACTATCTGTGCATACAATTGTATCTTTTGACTTTGCTACATCTATTGTACCAGGTTGGCATACAACAATTTTTCCTCCATACTTTGTGGCTGGTGCGGTATTTTCTGGCTTTGCTATGGTACAAACATTGCTCATAATTGTAAGAAAAGTTTTAAACCTACAAGATTATATTACAATTGGGCACATTGAAAAAATGAACAAAATAATTGTAACTACAGGTAGCATAGTAGGTATTGCATATTTAACAGAGTTGTTTATAGCTTGGTATGGTCAAAATCCTTACGAGTTGGCAGCTTTTTTTGAAAATAGGGGAAATATTTTTAGCCCTTATGGTTGGAGTTATTATTTAATGATGTTTTGTAATGTGGTTTCGCCTCAGTTATTTTGGAGCAAAAAACTTAGAAGAAATATTACGGTTACTTTCTTTATGAGTATTATCGTGAACATTGGAATGTGGTATGAACGTTTTGTAATTATTGTAACGTCGGTGTATAGAGATTTCTTACCGTCAAGTTGGAGTACTTATTATAGCCCTAGTATTTATGAAATCGGTTTCTATTTAGGTTCATTCGGATTATTCTTTACCTGCTTCTTCTTATTTGCGAAGTATTTTCCTGTGATAGCAGTTGCAGAAATTAAATCTGTACTAAAAACCACGGGCGAAAATTATAAGATGAAGATGACAGATATTGACAGACAAGATGCAGAGAAATTTTATATAGCTGAAGTGGAACATGCACATTAAAAAGTATTGAGATATTAGTATTGAGTATTTAGATTTATGTGTTAAGATATAAGAATTATTAATTATTAGTTATTGATTATTATGAGTGGAATTAAAAAATTTGTGGTAGGGTCATTTGCTGATGAAGAAATACTTTTTCCTGCGGTAAAAAACGTACGAAAAGCAGGCTACAAAATCCATGACGTATACACACCATTTCCTGTACATGGTTTAGATCATGCAATGGGATTAAGAGAAACAAGCATACATACTGCTGGTTTTATTTATGGTGTAACAGGTACTACAACTGCACTTACATTTATTAGTTGGGTTTTTACAAAAGATTGGCCCTTGAATATAGGTGGTAAGCCACACTTTGCTTTGCCAGCTTGGATACCTATTACTTTTGAACTTACAGTATTATTTGCTGCCGTAGGGATGGTACTTACATTTTGTTACTTGTGCCAGCTTTCTCCTTTTATAAAAAAACATCATTTTAGCCCTAGAGCTACTGACGACCGTTTTGTGATGGTAATAGAGTGTACAGATAAAACAAATGAAGGCGAATTACAAACATTTTTGCAAAATGCAGGAGCTGAAAATGTAAATGTGCAAGTAGCAGAAACAGGTTGGTGGATTGGGAGATATGATAAAGAACAAGTATTGTATAGCCAAGAGCTGGGATATTAATGTTAAAAATTTTACAAAGAACAAAAGCAATAAATTAGTTTGTAATATCTCACCATAATGGCGAAGTTTTCGTTACAATAAACAACAAAGAATGAAAAGAATAACATACATAATTGCATTATTTTTTATAGTAATTATTGCAGCATCTAGTTGTGATGGGGTAAGGCGTGAGCCAGGAAGTGTATATATGCCTGATATGTCTTATAGCCGAGCTTATGAAAGCTATGCAGCTAGAGACACAGATGTTTTTACGAATAATTTTACTAACAAAGGAGAAAAGATTTTTTATAACAATGTACCGCCAGCAGGTACAGTAAAAAGAGGGGAATTATACCCAACCGAACAGCTTACAGATACACTTGGTACTTATGCTACAAGCTACACATTAAAAAATCCATACGATACTATTGCTATGACTAAATTTGAAATGTCAGAAGCAGGTAGATTATTTAATGTAAACTGTGCTATATGCCATGGAGCAAAGGGTGGCGGTAATGGTCCCATAGCTACTGCTGGGCATGTGGGTGGTGTTGCAAATTTAACAGCGGATGCTTATGTAAAAATGACTGATGGTACAATGTTTCATTCAATAGCCTATGGTAAAGGTGTAATGGGCAGCTATGCATCTCAGGTTACAAGAGCTCAACGTTGGATGATAATAAAATACATTAGAACATTACAACCTAAGCCTACATTGGAAAAGGGAGCAGATAGTACATCTATGGCAAAGAAATAAATAGAAAATAATAAAAGTATATAAAAAATAATTTTTAGATGAGTCACAATTTTGAATTACCGAATAGCTTTAAAAAATGGACGTGGGGTCTTATCGTTGCAGGCTTGCTTGCAGTGCTATATGGTTTTATAGTAATGCATCCATTTTCTCATCCCACAACTGGGCATGGCCATGGTGATGACAGTACAAGATTTTGGGCTTCATTGTTACAAAACAGCATTTATTTTTTACTAGTTGTAAATGCAAGTATGTTTTTTATTTGTATAACTACACTAGCATTGGGCGGTTGGCAAACAGCTATGAGAAGAGTTCCCGAAGCTATATCAAGCGTGGTTCCAATAATGGGTGCCGTTACCTTTGTAATATTATTGGCAATAGTATTAGGTGGTCGTACAGATATTTATCAATGGCTAGAGCCTAGTTTATACAACAAAGCATCTCCAAACTTTGATAAAATATTAAATGGCAAACATGGTTTTCTAAACCCAACTTTCTTTTTGGTTTGGTCTGGTATTTCTATTGTATTGTGGGCTTGGTTAGGAGGTAAAATGCGCTCTTTGAGTTTAAAATCAGATGAAGCACCAATGACTTTACCTGAAGCAAAAACGTGGATGGATACTAACTTTACGGTTGCATCTTTTTATGTAGTGGTATTTGGGCTTACGGTGGCTTCTACATTGCCATGGTTTTGGCTTATGAGTATTGATGCACATTGGTACAGTACAATGTACAGTTGGTATACATTTGCAAGTACATTTGTATCTGGCATGTCATTAATAGCAATATTTGTTATATATCTAAAAAACAGGGGAGAACTTGAATATGTTACCGAAGAGCATTTACATGACTTAGGTAAATTCATGTTTGCATTTTCTGTATTTTGGGCATATTTATGGTTTGATCAATATATGCTTATCTGGTACAGCAACCAACCTGAGGAAACTAGGTATTTTATAGATAGAATAGGTACTGCTGAAAAGAGTGGTGCATATCATGGAATATTCTTTTTTAACTTAGTAGTCAACTTTTTAGCACCACTTTTATTGTTAATGAAAAAAGGATCAAAAAGAAACTGGACAATGGTTACTTTCGTAGCTGTATTGATTATTTTTGGACATTGGATTGACTTTTTTCAAATGATTATGCCTGGTACTATGAGAGAAAATGCCCAACTATTGCCTTTTGAATTTGGAGTACCATGCCTATTTATTGGCTTGATATTGTGGGGAGTAGGTAATTATTTTACTAAGCATTCATTGGTTGCAAAGAACCACCCTTTTTTGAAGGAAAGTATGATACACTATACCTAATAATACTAAATCCCTCCTGTAAAAAGTGGTATAGGTTATGGGAGTAGATAACTCAAATACAATTGAAGGTAATAACTTCAATGAAAGTTATAAAAATAAAAGCTAGGGTTTGCATACAAAGCAAATTTTAAAATATTAAAGAGGCGAACAGTCATCCGATTAGTGATGGTATGTTTTCAAAAAAAAAAGCATGAAAGAATTATTTATTTTAGCCGTTGTAGCAATGATTTTTTTGGTGATTTTTCAAATTGCCAAAGCTAGTGAGTATGTAAGTGTGCTTAAAGGAGAAGATAAAACTCGTAAGCAAACTAATAAAATAAACGGATTTTTATTGGTTGCATTTTTGGTATTTGGTTTAATAGGGGTGTATGTTTGTAACCATTGGTTTTTTAAGAAAACTTTATTTACACAAGGTTCAGCATCTGTAGAAGGTATGGCTATAGATAAAATGCTTTATATGACAATAGGGGTAACGGGTGTTATTTTTATTATTACACAAATATTATTATTTTGTTTTTGTTTTAGATACCAAGAAAGAGATGGTCAAAAAGCTACCTTTTTTGCGCATAGTACAAAGCTAGAATTATTATGGACAACTGTGCCAGCAATATTTTTAACAATATTGGTTGTATTCGGTTTAATAAATTGGTTTAAAATGACTGGTACCCCTCCAGATGGAGCTGCTGTTGTTGAAATAACTGGTCACCAATTTGGTTGGGAAATGCGTTACCCAGGTAAAGATAGAATTTTAGGAAAAAAAGATTATAAAAAATACAATACACCATCAGGTAATACATTAGGTGTAGACTTTGATGATGTAAATAGCTTAGATGATTTGCATACAACTGAAATGCATTTAGTAGTAAACAAGCCAGTAAAATTGGTAATTAATTCTCAAGATGTGATACATGATGTGGGATTAAATCATTTTAGAATGAAGATGGATGCTGTACCAGGTATACCAACTACACTTTGGTTTACACCACAAATTACTACAGCTGATATGAAAGTAAAAACAGGCAATCCAAATTTTGTATACGAAATTAGTTGTGACCAACTTTGTGGAAAAAGCCATTTTTCTATGAGAGGGGTAATAGTAGTAGAAAAACAGGAGCAATATGACAAATGGATAGCAGAACAAAAACCTGAGTATTTTACATTGTTTCCTAATAAAGCTCCAAAAGATTTAACTGATACTCTAGGTAAACAATTAGCAGTTTTAACACCTACAAAAAAATAATTAAGAAAATAAAAAATAAAAAAGATGAGCAGCACATTAACATTAAATGAGGCATCCATTGGGCACATCGCACATCAAGACGACGCACATGGACATGGTGAACATCACCACAAAGAAACGTTTATTTCAAAATACGTTTTTAGTCTAGATCATAAAACAATTTCGAAGCAATTTTTAGTTACTGGAATTATATGGGCAATAGTAGGTGGTTTATTTTCTGTTTTATTTCGTTTGCAATTGGGTTATCCTAATAGTACCTTTCCATGGTTGGAAGATTTGCTTGGACATTGGGCACAAGGTGGAAAAATTCAACCTGAGTTTTATTATGCATTGGTAACAATGCATGGAACAATATTGGTATTTTTTGTACTTACAGCAGGTTTAAGTGGTACTTTTTCAAATTTTTTAATTCCATTACAAATAGGTGCAAGAGATATGGCTTCTCCTTTGCTTAATTGCATGAGTTATTGGTTTTTCTTTGGCGCTTCTATTGTTATGATGTCCTCTTTATTTGTACAAACAGGGCCTGCGAGTGGGGGTTGGACAATTTACCCTCCTTTAAGTGCATTAGGTGATGCATCTATGGGAAGTAAAATAGGTATGGATTTGTGGCTTATAAGTATGGCTTTATTTATTGTATCGTCATTGCTTGGTGGGCTAAATTACATAACTACTGTTTTAAATATGCGTACAAAAGGTATGAGTATGACAAGAATGCCACTTACGATTTGGGCATTCTTTTTTACTGCAGTTTTAGGTGTTTTATCTTTTCCAGTCTTATTATCTGGTGCAATACTATTATTGTTTGATAGAAATTTAGGAACTAGTTTCTTTTTAAGCGATATAGTTGTTGCAGGTAAAATTTTACCAAACGAAGGTGGTAGTGCTATTTTATTTCAACATCTGTTTTGGTTTTTAGGTCACCCTGAGGTATACATTATATTATTACCTGCAATGGGTATTAGTTCTGAAGTGCTTTCTGTAAACAGCCGTAAACCAATATTCGGTTATATGGCAATGGTAGGTTCTATGTTTGCCATCACAATATTAGCTTTCTTGGTATGGGCACATCATATGTTTGTTACGGGATTAAATCCATTCCTTGGAGCATTCTTTGTATTACTTACCTTATTGATTGCAATACCTTCGGCAATAAAAGTATTTAACTGGCTTACTACTTTGTGGAAAGGAAATATTCGTTTTACTCCTGCCATGTTATTCGCCATTGGATTTGTGAGTTTATTTATAAGTGGTGGTCTTACAGGTATTTTCTTAGGGAATTCTGCATTGGATATACACTTACATGATACATATTTTGTAATTGCGCATTTTCATATAGTAATGGGTGTTGCATCTATGTTTGGAATGTTTGCAGGTGTATACCATTGGTATCCAAAAATGTTTGGTAGGTATTTGAATAATACATTAGGCTATATTCACTTTTGGCTTACAATTGTTGGTGCATATTTAATATTTTGGCCAATGCATTATGAAGGGTTGGCTGGTATGCCTCGTCGTTATTATGATTTTCAAAACTGGGAGTCTTTTAAAATGTTTGGTGGTCTAAATGAATTTATAAGTTTTGTATCTATCGTTGTTTTTGCTGCACAGTTGTTGTTTGTGCTAAACTTCTTTTACAGTATTTGGAAAGGAAGAAAAGTTACTACTATGAACCCTTGGGATGCTACAACACTAGAGTGGACAACCCCAATTAGACCTGGGCATGGTAACTGGACTGGCGAAATACCTGAAGTACACCGTTGGCCATATGATTATGCAAAAGTTGGTAAAGATGGTAAGGATTTTATTGCACAAAATGTACCAATAGGGGCAGAGGAAAAAACAAATGATGAAATACAAGCAGAAGGTTTAAAAAGAAAAACCGCATTAGCTTAATTGAGTTATTGAAAAAGCTTAAACTTTTAAATAATTTTTGAATTAGTGATTTGGGATTTAAATTAAGATGACACAAAATACAACCTTAGCTGGGTCTAAGTCTTTTGCGATAGCAAGTAAAGTGAAAGATTACTTTCAGCTCATAAAATTCACATTGAGTTTTATGGTTGTTTTCAGTACCGTGGTTTGTTTTTTGATAGCGCCTAATGAAGCAATTTACACAAGGCACACAGTATTATCAGTTCTTTTACTTTTTGTGGCAGGGTTGTGTATTACAGGGAGTGCAAATACAATAAATCAAGTGTTGGAAAAAGATACCGATGCCTTAATGGCTCGTACTGCAAAACGACCAATAGCAAGTGGGCGCATGAGTGTATCAGAAGGATATATTTTCGCCTTCATTACTGGTTTGGTAGGTGTTGGTATGATGTGGTATTTTTTTAATTTGAACAGCGCTTTGGTGGGGCTTGCGAGTTTGTTTATTTATGGGTTTATTTATACACCATTAAAAAAAGTAAATTCTATAGCAGTATTGGTTGGTGCAATACCTGGTGCATTACCTTGTTTAATAGGATGGGTAGCAGCTACAGACGGTTTTGGAATTGGCGGTTGGATAGTTTTTGGTATTCAGTTTTTGTGGCAATTTCCGCATTTTTGGGCCATTGCTTGGTTAGCGCATGAAGATTACACAAAGGCTGGTTTTAAATTATTGCCAAGTGATAAAGGACCTACAAAGTTTACTGCCTTGCAAACTGTAATGTACAGTGCAATGATGATACCTATTGGTATACTACCCAGTTATTATCATATAAGCGGCCAAATAAGTATGTGGATATTGCTTGCATGTAATTTGTGGATGGTTTATACAAGTATTTTGTTATACATAAAAATGGATAAACCAGCAGCAAGGAAAGTAATGTTTAGTTCTTACTTTTATTTGATGATAGTATTCTTGGCGTTGTGGGCAGATAAAGTCACCTAAAGTTCACAATGGAGGACTTTGTAAGTATGTAATTATATTTAAAATAATTGTAGTCTGGCACCTTTCCTTAGAAAATGTAGGGGTGAGGACAATGAAAGACGAAAAATGGTATGCCGATGAAGTGAGTGACACAACGATGAAGACCATAATTGCTTCTTTGTTCTGGCATAAAATGAAAAGATTTGTAGAAAAGATTTTGAAATAATAAAATAATATTGAACTAGTGATAAGTTGTCCAAGTACTATTTACCAGATATTATGTACTGACTGCTCAATACAAAGTACTCAATACTAAAGATGGAAAAAAAACAAAAATTACATCCCCATAAGTTTACGCTTTGGGTGGCTATAGGAAGTATATTAATGATGTTTGCTGGGCTCACAAGTGCTTACATTGTAAAAAGAAATCAGGCTAATTGGCAAACCTTTGATTTGCCCATAGCTTTTTGGTTTAGTACACTAGCTGTTATTTTGAGCAGTGCTACAATGTGGTTGGCTTTAAAGTCCTTTAAAGAAAGGCAAATGAGCAAGTACAGATTAATAATGGTAGTTACAATGGTACTAGGAGTTTTATTTATTGTATTGCAAATAATAGGTTTTCAACAATTATGGGGTAAAGGTATTACGTTGAAGGGCAATGTATCATATTCTTTTTTATACGTAATTGTGGGTTTACACGCTCTACACGTAATTGGAGGTGTAATAGCACTTATAGTAATGAGTTTACTTGCATTTAATAGCAAGAAAAGAAATTATAGTACAATACCAGTGGAACTTATGAGTACATATTGGCATTTTGTAGATATTCTTTGGATATATCTACTATTATTTTTGTTAATGATAAAATGAAAAACTTGTAAGAAATTGTAAGATAATATTCTAGAAGAAATATAACATACAAAATACAATACGTAGTTTCATAAAAATACCAATTTTTTATATTAACGTAACTTATTTTAACTAGGATTTTGACATAAGAATAATTTAAATTTTTATCTGGAAATAGAATTTTATGGCTACAGCAGCAATACAAACAAACACAAAATCATGGAGCGGAGGCAGAAGCCCGTTTAACGCTAGCTATGGAAAAGTGATGATGTGGTACTTTTTAATGAGCGATGCATTTACATTTGGTGCATTCTTAATTAGTTATGGCACAATACGCTTTAGCGTAAATAATTGGCCTGACCCTAACTTAGTCTTTAATTCAATGCCTTTTTTGGGTCATGCTAATTTACCATTGGGTTTTGTAAGTGTAATGACGTTTATTTTGATTTTTAGCTCTGTAACAATGGTGCTTGCTGTGCACGAAGGGCATAATATGAATAGAAAAGGAGTGGAGAAATATATGATTATGACTATAATTGGCGGTGCTGCTTTCTTAGGTTGCCAAGCTTGGGAGTGGACGCATTTGCTTACTGGCGAGCATGTAGCTTTACTTAAAAACGGTACATTATCTGTAATGAATACTACTGCTAGTGCAAACCCTTGGGGCTTACCTGCAACGCATGAAGCAATGTTACTAGCTTTACAAAAAACACCACACGAAACTTTGGTGCAAATAGCCAATACGCTTCATCATGGAGCAACTGAAACAGCTTATGCTACACACAATGCAGCATCTATGAGCAATGCAGAATTAACAAACCTTATTAGTACTTCAGATTTACATTTAAATAATGTCGGTCGTCCTGCATTTGGTAGTTATTTCTTTGGTATTACAGGTTTCCATGGTTTTCATGTACTTAGCGGCGTGGTAATAAATATTATTATGTATTTTAAAACAAAGCTTGGGCATTTTGACCAAAGAGGTCATTACGAAATGATAGAAAAGGCTGGGCTATACTGGCATTTTGTTGATTTGGTTTGGGTTTTTGTATTTTTGTGTTTTTATCTTGTATAGTATTAAGTATTGAGTACTTAATATTGAGACTCGTACTTTCAAATTGAAAATAATTTTTAAATAGTTTGATTTTAGTCTTGAAACTTGTTTCTAAAATCTAACATCTATTATATAATATATGAGCGAAAATACAGTAATATCAACTGAACATTCACATGCACATGGTCATAACGAGGGTACAGGTAGAATATGGAAAATATTTTGGTTACTTTCCTTTGTAACTATAATAGAATTAGCCATAGGGCTATTTCTTTATTTTAAAAGTGAAAACGGTGGTGGTCCTGGGCTTGGACATGTTGTAGTACTTACTGCTAAAATTATAATTGGTATACTTACTCTTTTAAAAGCATATTATATTGTATCTGTATTTATGCACCTTGGAGATGAGGTGAAAAATATGATAATGACTATTACAGTGCCTTTGGTATTATTTGTTTGGTTTATAATAGCTTTTTTATATGATGGAAATAGCTGGAAAAACTTAAGAAATACAAATGCTGGTAGTAGAAAAAATAGTATAGAAAATGTACAACCTATTGCACCAGTAAAAAATGGTGTGAAACCATAATATTAGTAAATTCATAAATTAGAAAAACCCATCAATTATAAATGATGGGTTTTTTGTGTGAATAAGATAATGTAAAGTCAGCTTAAAAGTTCTGTTAAAATTTTTGAGCTTTTTGTAAAAGATCTACCCAATAATTCAGCCGTTAAGCTCGGCTTATCGTAGTTGGTAAATATTAACAAAAAAAGCGAGTTTCTATTAGTGTAAAGGTTTTAAAATTTTGTCTATTTATAATGGTATGCTTACACTTACACAAACCACATTGTATTATTGTAATTCATAAATGGTATTATTTTTTTGTAAATAAATTATTAAAAATAGCCTTACTCCAAGCTGTTATTTTGTTGGCATTACTAAAAATAGCATCACTGCTACCACTAGCATTTATAGCAGAGCCAGCTAGTTTGCCTAATAATGAACTGCCCCCAATAAGCTTACTACCTAATATTGTAGAACCTACACCCACAGCAGTTTTAAGCAAAGTGCTGCCAATAGCATTTGATTCAGTAGCATTTATATAAGCTGCTTTTAATAAATTTTTTGGTTTAAAAGAATCTACTGTATCTGTAAATTGGACACGCAGGATTTTTTCTTGTAACAACATTTTATTTTCGAGTAATGTTATTGCTTCATCTAAATCTTGAGCATTTTTTATTTGCATAACCTAATTATTTAATTGTTTAATAAATGCATTGGCAACAGAAGTTTTAATCCATTTTTCTTGATTAAGATAAACGATAAGCCCTATTACAAAATACACAAACGATAAAATTAAAAAACCGTAGTAAGTTTTGCCTAAAATATCTCCAAGCCATAAAGCAATGCCAATATTCAACATTAGCAAAAAGAAAAGAAAGATAGCTGCCACAATTAATTTTGTGGAAAGAATCCCAATTATATTAGCTGTTTTTTTTACAGCCTTTAGTTTTGCAAGCTCTATACGGGTATCAATATATTGGCTTGTAGTTTCAAAAAGAAATTCTATGCTGTTTTTTGATTGTTGATTCTCCATTAAAGAAATTTGTTACGAATTATAAATATTAAAAATTGCAAACAAACTAAACATTCCCTTTTTCCATCACATCTTTCGCATCAGCTTTAATAGCCTCGTATTTTTCTTGCAATGCATCTCCAAATTCATTTATTTTTTCTTTTAATGTATCACCTAAGTTAGTTCCCTTCTTAGCTAGTTTTTTACGAGTGTCTTTTCCACTTTCTGGCGCAAATAAGATACCAATAGCTGCTCCTACAGCTGCACCTATTACTACACCTGTTAATAATTTTTTACTCATTTTATAAAATTTTGATTTTAGAATTAGATGCTAAAATGTTGCCAAACTTAAAAAAACTGATATCTAATTTAAACAGTGTGCTTTTTTGTCATACTTTTTAGTTTTTTGTACATTATATACCATTGTTGTTAAACTTATA
>JANXOQ010000202.1 GCA_025357775.1 Ferruginibacter sp.
TTTAGAATGTGCATATCTAATTAACTGAGTAATATTTGCTTTTTTTAAAAAAACATTAATTTTGTAAAAACTTATATCCTATACTAAAACTAGAAAAATTATTTAATAAATAATATCAATAGTTTATTTTGAAGAAATATATACTCCGTTTTTTAAGCTTATTTATTATTATAAACTGCTTTACTTCGGTAAATTTAAGTGCACAAACTGTAGATTTTACGGTAAGTGTACCTAGCAAACAAGGCTGTGTGCCACTTGCAGTAAATTTTACAGATGCAAGTACTGGTGCTGTGCAAAGCCGCACATGGGATTTAGGAAATGGCACAATAATAAGCAACGGTGGACCTACGGTGGGAGCAAATTATTTAAATGCTCAAACTTACAACGTAAAACTTACTGTAACATTTGCTAATGGAACTATCCTTAGCAAAACTGATAATATTATAGTGCACCCAAAGCCAGTGGCTGATTTTGTAAGTGCAGATAGCATTGGTTGTGCAGCACATAATGCAACTTTTCAAAATCTTTCTACATCTACTACAGGCAGCATCACAAATTGGCAATGGGATTTTGGAGCAGGGGGTGTTAATGGAAATTTTCCAACTCCAAGTTTTAATTATGCCAATGCAGGGCTATACCAAGTTTCTCTAATCGTAAAAAATAATTGGGGCTGCGTAAGTGGTGCACAAACAAAACCACAATACATAAAAGTTTTTCCTCCTCCTGTAGCATATTTTACAGTAAATCCGTACTTCACCTGCACAAACTCATTTACAGCAGTTTTTACTAATACTTCAACTGGTGGCGATGCTATTAGAAATAAGTATGAATGGGACTTTGGAGATGGAAGCCCAATAGAAACTACTACAAATGCTACACATTTATATACTGGTACAGGCAACTATACAGCAACGCTAAAAGTAAAACTTGGTAATAATTGTGTGAGTTCCTACACCCAATCAATCTATGTTGGTAAACCAACTGGTACAATTACCACATTTCCTAATGAAGTTTG
>JANXOQ010000086.1 GCA_025357775.1 Ferruginibacter sp.
AATCGCTACTTTTGGGACTGAATAGTTACAAGATTTTTAAAATGTATTATAAACTATTAATTTCTTTATAAATTTATTTCTACTTCCACCATTCCTCTTATCACTTCCACAATCCCTTCCGAATCCAAGCCAATTTCTCTATATAATTCTTTAGGTGTACCATGCTCCACCAATCTATCTGGTATACCCATTATTTTTACATTTGCTTTATAATTATGCACATTCATAAATTCCAAAACTGCAGAGCCAAAACCACCCACAACAGTTCCATCTTCTATTGTTATTATTTTATTAAATTTTGCAAATACTTCATGTAACATTGCTTCATCAATAGGTTTTGCAAAACGCATGTCGTAGTGTGCTGGGTTAATACCTTCAATTTTCAAATCACGTATTGCTTCTGCTGCAAAATTTCCTGCGTGACCAAAGCTTAATATAGCTATTTCTTCACCATCCTTAAGTTTTCGCCCTGTGCCTATTTTTATTTCTTTCATTTCTGTCTTCCATTCAGGCATTGTGCCTTCTCCTCTTGGGTATCTTATACTAAAAGGCAATTGATTTTTTTCTAATTGTGCTGTGTACATTAAGTCTCTTAGTTCGCCTTCGTTCATAGGAGCACTCACTATCATGTGCGGTATGCTGCGCATGTAAGCAATATCATAACAACCATGGTGGGTTGGGCCATCTTCTCCCACCAATCCTGCTCTGTCAAGGCAGAATATTACAGGTAGTTTTTGTATAGCTACATCATGCAATACCATGTCATAAGCACGCTGCATAAAAGTGCTGTAAATATTACAAAATACTCGTAGCCCTTGCGTAGCCATACCTGCACTAAGTGTAACTGCATGTTGCTCACATATACCTACATCAAATGCTCGGTGTGGCATAGCATCCATCATAAATTTTAAGGAGCTACCACTTGGCATAGCAGGCGTAACTCCCATTATTTTATCATTCTTTTCCGCCAATTCTATTATAGTATGTCCAAATACATCTTGGTATTTTGGGGCTTGTGGCAAATTATATTTTTTCTTAGCTATTTCACCAGTAAGTTTATCGAATAAGCCTGGTGCATGCCACTTTGTTTGGTCTTTTTCTGCTAGTTCAAATCCTTTGCCCTTTATTGTTTTTATATGTAATAATTTAGGACCTGGTATATCTCTAAGGTCTTGTAAGGTTTCTATTAGTTTATTTACATTATGTCCATCAATTGGACCGAAATAACGCAGTTTCAATGCTTCAAAAAGGTTGCTACTGCTGCTTACCATGCCTTTTAAACCATCTGTAAGTTTGGCTGCCATGCTACGAGTAAAATCTTTGCCTATGGGAAGTTTGCCAAGCAAATTCCATACATCATCCCTCACTTTATTATATGTGTGAGAGGTGGTAATATCTGTTAAATATTCTTTAAGCGCACCCACATTTGGGTCTATACTCATGCAATTATCATTCAAAATAATAATCACATTGCTTTTTTCAATACCCGCATGGTTCATAGCTTCAAAAGCCATGCCTGCCGTCATTGCACCATCGCCTATTACAGCTATATGTTGTCTATCAGTTTCACCTTTGTATTGACTTGCCATAGCCATGCCAAGTGCCGCTGATATGGAGGTGGAGGAATGACCAACACCAAATGTATCATACTCACTTTCGCTGCGTTTAGGGAATCCACTAATGCCATCTTTTTTTCTATTGGTAGGGAAAGCATCTCTACGCCCTGTAAGTATTTTATGCCCGTATGCTTGATGCCCCACATCCCACACCAGCTGGTCGTATGGCGTATTCATTACGTAATGCAATGCCACTGAAAGCTCCACTACACCAAGGCTAGCTGCAAAATGCCCACCATGCACACTCACCACGTCTACAATGTATTGCCGCAGCTCATCCGTTACTTGCTGCATTTGGTCTTTACTTAGCTTTTTAAGGTCAGCAGGGCTATCTATTTTTGATAAAATTATACCAGGGGTTATTAGCATTTTTTACTTGTTTGTGTTACAAATTTAGAACTAAAAAATTATAATTTTTAGAAATATACGGCTATTTTGGGGCAATGGCCTTTGCTTTAACATTGGGCATTTTTAAGGCTTTGTATTTAGTAATATTTCCTAAACTACTTTATAAATTTTAGTTTCTATTGCTTGCATATATTAATGCCTTATTGGGCTATGCAAGGCAATGGCTATTCTGCATATGTTGGTTAAAAAAATATCACCTTAACAATAATTTTTTTAAGTTGCAAGTAAACATAAATTAATAATGAAAAAATATACTATTTAGGCAGAAAAGCAACTATTAAAAACTACAAAATAGAAAGTAGCGGCGATTTTAGTAGAAAA
>JANXOQ010000211.1 GCA_025357775.1 Ferruginibacter sp.
ATTAGAAGCAAGGATAAAAACCCTTGAAGCAGAAAATGCTATTTTAAAAAATAAAAAGAGTAGTAAAAACAGCCATATTCCTCCATCGCAAGACCAAAACCGACCTAAAAAAACCAAAGTTTACGACAACCTACAGATAAAAAAGTAGGTGGTCAACCTGGGCATGAAGGTACAACTTTAAAGTATAGTAAAGTAATAGATACAGTAATAAAGCATAGCCCTATAGAGTGTACCAACTGCGGTTGTGATATTACCAATAACGAGGAAGAATTAGTGAATGCAAGACAGCTAATAGACATTCCAATTATATCTTTCCAGTGTATCGAACATCGAGTATATAAAAAGCAATGTAGTTGTGGCTGCACAACCTCTGGTCAGTTTCCTAAGTATGTAGAGAATCCTATACAATACGGTCCAAATATAGAAACGCTAATTGGTTATTTACATGTAAGGCAATACCTGCCGTACGCAAGAACCAAAGAGTTTTTAAACGATGTTATGGGCTTACCGATAAGTACGGGAGGTATCCATAATATACTAAAACGCATTGCACAAAAAGCATTGCCTATGTACAATGCTATAAAAGAAAAAATAGAACAAGCGAGTTCTATTGGTGCAGATGAAACAGGTGTAAACATCAATGGAAAAAACCATTGGGCATGGACATGGCAAAACGATAGACTTACCTACATTGTATGTGCAGCAAGCAGGGGTTTAAAAACAATACAAGAAACCTTTGAAAATGGATTGCCCAATGCTACATTGATACATGATAGATGGCCTTGTCATTTTCAAACAAATGCAAAGGCACACCAAATATGCTCAGCTCACTTATTAAGAGAACTCAATTACATTACCGAACTTTATAAAGACAAATGTATATGGGCAAAAGAGTTTAAAGCATTATTACTAGTTGCTATAAACTTAAAAAAAGAATTAAGCACTGCAGATTATTATTACCCAAACAAAAAAAGAGATACACTCTTTGAAAGGCTAGACCAATGGCTGTTATATACAATAGATGAACAACACAAAAAATCTAAAAAACTACAGAAAAAACTCTTAGCAAAGCGGGACTATATCCTATATTTTTTACTACAATCCAATGTAACGCCTGATAATAATGGCTCAGAAAGAGCAATTAGAAATATTAAGGTGAAACAAAAAATATCGGGTCAGTTTAAATCACTTCAAAGTGCAAATGTATTTGCCGTACTTAGGTCTGTTGTTGATACATCCATCAAAAATGGTAACAACGTTTTAACCCAAATTTTGCAGTTGACATTTTTTAGACAAACTGTCAAAATGTAATACCAATTTCTATAAACTTAGTTTACAAAATAATAACTGTTTATCAGTTAGTTAGAGCTATAAATTCC
>JANXOQ010000260.1 GCA_025357775.1 Ferruginibacter sp.
GAGGGCAATATTTAGAAAATGAAACCTTCGATTTTTTTAAGGCTTGCCACAATTACTGGGCAGATGATTTTAGGATTTTATTGCTCACCTCTCATACCGATAAAGAGGTAGAAGATTATTGTACGAAATCGAAGCTTGATAAAAATATCATTACAAAAATGTTTGTACCTTTTCCTGAAATGTATAAATATTTGTCAATAGCAGATTTTGCTATTACGCCTGTAAAATCCATACATTCAAAACGCTATTGTTCTCCAATAAAAGATGGGGAATATTGGGCTACTGGCTTACCTGTAGTGATTACAGAAAATATTTCTGATGACAGTGATATTATAAAAAAAGAAAATATAGGTACAATTATTACAGATTATACAGCTGATGGATATTTGAAAAATATAAAAGAAATAGAAACATTGCTAACAGCTGACAGCATTGAAAATGTAAGAAAGAGAATACGTGCAGTGGGTATAAAGTATAGACATTTTGATATAGCAGAAAAAGTGTATGTAGATGTGTATACCAAAATATTAAATAAATATTAGAAGCCGCAGAGGTAAATACCTTTAGCATAAAGAAAAAAAAATGTGTGGAATCTCAGGAATAATTGATTTTAATAAAAAGTCTTCTGTAGATATTTTGCAAAAAATGAACCGTACCATGCTGCATAGAGGACCAGATGGCGAAGGTTATTCTTTTGAAAATTTAAAGGACACTCAAGTTGGCTTAGGGCACAGACGGCTAAGTATAATAGATTTATCAGAAGCTGGTACTCAACCCATGCATTACAATAATTATAGCATTTTACTAAATGGAGAGGTTTATAATTATATAGAAATAAAAGAAATACTTATACAAGCTGGGCATACTTTCGTAAGCACATCTGATACCGAAATTGTATTACATGCTTACATAGAATGGGGAACAGCATGCCTAGAAAAATTTGTAGGCATGTTTGCAATTATTATTTTAGATAAAAACAAAAATGAAATTTTTGGGTGTAGAGATAGAGCTGGTGTAAAACCATTTTTTTATTATTGGCACAATGATTTATTTTTATTTACATCCGAGCTTAAAGCTTTTCACCAACATCCAAACTTTGAAAAAAAAATAAACAATGCAGCCGTAGCTACTTACTTACAATATGGCTACATAAATGCACCGCATTGCATTTTTGAGCATTGCCATAAATTAAAACCAGGTCATTTTTTTAAAATAGATTTATCTACAAAAGCATTTAGCATACAACAGTATTGGAATGTTTACGATTGTTATAATAAACCAAAACTTGATATTTCTTTTGAAGAAGCAAAAAAAGAAACAGAAAAAATTTTAACAAAAGCATTTCAATATAGAATGGTGGCAGATGTGCCTGTGGGTGTTTTTTTAAGTGGTGGTTATGATAGCACAAGTGTGGCCGCACTTATACAAAAAAACTCTACAGAAAAGTTAAAGACTTTTACCATAGGCGTAGAAGATGAAAAATTAAACGAAGCTCCCTTTGCAAAAGAAATAGCAAACAAACTAGGTACAGACCACACAGAATATTATTGCACAGAAAAAGATATCTTAAAATTGGTAAACGATTTACCTTTTTACTACGATGAACCTTTTGCAGACAGCAGTGCTATGCCCACAATGCTAGTAAGCAAAATGGCTAGAGAAAAAGTAACCGTTGCATTATCCGCAGATGCTGGTGATGAAATTTTTGCAGGGTATAATAGGTACGATTATATTGAAAAATATTTAGATAAAATTAAAAATATACCTACTCCGTTAAGAAAAATATTGTCTAAAGGACTTACTATTTTTCCACCAGAAAAAATTCCGTTTATTGGAAAAGACCCACTCATTACGCATCGTTTAAAAAAAATAAACGACTTACTTTCTAGCACAGATATAAAAACTGTAATGCAAAACATAACTGCTGGCATAGATGAAGCAGATATTAAAAAATTAATATTAAACGATTTTGTAGAGTGTAAAACTGCACATATTTCTACGGAATTATTGCCTGCATTTTTTGAAAATATTACATACATGATGGCGGTAGATTACCAAACTTATTTACCAGATGATATAATGCAAAAGGTAGATAGAGCCAGCATGAGTGCAAGCCTAGAAGGTAGAGAACCTTTTTTAGACCAGCACGTAATAGAGTGGGCTGCACGCTTGCCTACCAACTATAAGTACAATAAAGGCGTAAAAAAATATATTTTAAAAGAAATAGTACATCAATACATTGGCAAAGAAATAATGGAAAGACCAAAAATGGGGTTTGCAATACCTATTACGAAATGGTTGCAACATGATTTGAAAGAAATTGTAGAATATTATTTAAGTCCTCAAAAAATACAAGCGTACAAAATATTAAATGAAACAGAAGTAACAAAATATAAAAATCAGTTCTATGCGGGCAAAACAGAACTTGTAACTAAAATCTGGTATATTTTAATGTTTCAAATGTGGTGTGAAAAATGGTTATAAAATTAAAAAATATGGAATTATTATCGCATAGGGGTTATTGGAAAAATGTTGAAGAAAAAAATACAAAAGAAGCAAACGATTTATCTTTTAAAAATGATTGGGGTATAGAAACGGATATTAGAGATTTTGATAACGAACTGGTTATTTCGCATGATGTAGCGAAAGATAATAATTATACTACAGCTTATTTATTTGAACAATATAATAAATATTCAAAAAAATGCACGCTGGCTTTAAATGTAAAAGCAGATGGCTTGTCTTTACTACTTTCAGATTTAATAAAAAAATACAGCATTGAAGATTATTTTGTGTTTGATATGTCTATACCAGAAACATTAAGATACCTTCAATTAAATATGAATGTATATATAAGATGTAGTGAATATGAAGTGCCTAATACTGAACTTTACGCAAAAGCAAAAGGTATTTGGTTAGATATTTTTAAACATATTTGGTTCGATAAATCTTTTGTAAATTTGCAGCTAAATAATAAAAAAAAGATTGCTTTTGTATCGCCAGAATTACATGGAAGAAATGAAATGGAACTGTGGGCATTTATAAAAGAAAATAATTGGCATCTTTCACCACAGGTTTTATTGTGTACCGATGTGCCAGATAAAGCTAAAATTTATTTTGACCTATAATGATAAAAGCAGTAATTTTTGATATGGATGGTGTACTTATAGATGCTAAAGATTGGCATTATGAGGCATTAAATAAGGCATTAAAACATTTTGGGCAAGAAATAAATAGATATGAGCACCTTGTAACTTTTGATGGTTTGCCCACCAAAAAAAAATTGGAAATGCTAACAATAGAAGGAAGAATTCCAAAAGGTCTTCATGCTTTTATTGATGATTTAAAGCAACAATACACAATGGAAATTATTTACAATAAATGTAAACCTATTTTTCATCATCAATATGCATTATCAAAATTAAAAAATGAAGGATACGAACTTGCAGTATGTAGTAATTCTGTAAGAAAGACAATAGAAGTAATGATGGAAAAATCTTCTCTTGCTCCTTACTTAAATTTCTTTTTATCTAACCAAGATGTAGTGAAGGGAAAACCAGACCCTGAAATATATAACAAGGCTATAGAAAAATTAAAATTAAAACCTACTGAATGTTTAATAGTAGAAGACAATGAAAATGGAATTAAGGCAGCTAAAGCAAGTGGGGGTCATTTGCTTATAGTTAATAACATTTTCGATGTGACTTATCAAAGTATTACAACAAAAATAAAATCATTAAGCTAGTGAATATTATTGTACCAATGGCACATCCTGATGAAGCAACAGATTCGTCAGAATATCAATATCCAAAACCGCTTATTGATTTGCATGGCAAACCTTTAATTGAATATGTAATAGAAAACTTATCTACAATAAAAAATATAAGTAAAATATTTTTTATTGTAAATGAAAATACTTGCGCAAAATATCACATAGATAATACCATTACATTACTATGCCCCAAGGCAGAAATTATTTATTTAAAAAATACAACTTCGGGTGCTGTATGTTCTATACTAATGGCTATTGATAAAATACCAAAAAATGAAGAATGTGTTATTGTAAATTCA
>JANXOQ010000267.1 GCA_025357775.1 Ferruginibacter sp.
GTTTAAATCACTTCAAACTGCAAATGTATTTGCTGTGCTTAGGTCTGTTATTGATACATCCATCAAAAATGGAAAAAATGTATTAAACGCTTTACATTTAATCGCTACTTTTGAGGCTGAATAGTTACCAAAAAGATAAAATGTATTACTACATATAATTTTTTGTTAAAATATCTTCACAGCGAATAATTAAAATGATACAATATGATAAAAATTTACAAAAATTGTTTCAGTACTCATCTTGCTGGCAATTCAATTTTCAAATAAAGGTCAAAACTGCTCTGTAAATGCAGGCGTAACTACCAACTACTGCCCACAAGAACAAATGAACTTGTATGGCAATGTAAGTGGTTTGTACAATGCCAGTACCATTACTTGGAGCCAAATAAGTGGCCCAGCAGTTACAATTGGCAATGTAAATAGCCTTACTACTACATGTGGTTTGGCTACAGCAGGTGCTACTTATGTATTTAGAATATCTGCTACTTGTACAGATGCTAATGTGGTTACAAATAATGTAACTTATACGGTAACTGCTCCAACACCTGCACCACCTGCAGCAGTAGCTGGTGCTACTATTAATGCTGGCTGCAAATTATTTGGTAGCCCAATAGCATTAAACGCAACACCTGCCCCTACAGGTTTTATTGGCACATGGACACTTATTAAAGACTTTTTTACACCAAATGTAGCAGGTGTTTTTAGCAACCCCAATAGTGCGACTAGTAATTTTATACCCTCTCAAATTGTAATAGGAAGCCCTAATTGGACTTGCACTGTAACTCCAAATACTTATAAACTAAGATGGACTTTGGTAAGTACCACTCCGCCTCCTGTAAATTGTCCAACTGCACAAACCAGTACTTTTTCCGACGTTATTGTTAATGCTGCTATGTACAACCCTTTAGATGTAAGGGTAATAACACCTGGCTGTGGCAATGCAAGTACCACTACCTATTTATATGGTACCTGCTCTGGTGATGGTACCTCTGCATGGAGCTTGGTAAGTGGCCCAGCAGGCTATGTATATGCAGGTGTAAGTACACAAAATGCAACTTTATCAGGTTTATCAAGTGGAACTTATACATTTAGATATACCACTACTGGTACCTGTGCTGCTGGTACTAAAGATGTAACTTTTACAATTGCCAATGGTACTAATTTTGCTGTAACCAGCTCTAATGCCAACCTTGGAAATATAACTACTGGCTTTTGCGGTGGCAGCATGCCAGCCTCTTTACAACTGGCAGCAAATGCCCCTAACGTTGGTGAAACAGGTACTTGGGTTTCATTGAGTGGTGGTACAACGGTATCTTTTTCACCCAATGCAAATGACCCTAATGCTGTAATAACTAGGATGACAAAGGGTGGGTCTCCCTATACACTAAGATGGGTAATTTCCAGTGCATTAGGTTGTACGAGTGCTACAGATATTACCTTACAATATGTAAACCCACTTGCAGGGGCTTCTCTAAATTTAAAATCAATTTGTGATATTTCAACTTTTAATTCTGACTATCAAGCTGGTCCTCCATACAACAATTGTACACCAAACGTATATAAAGACTTTATTTTTATTGGTTATAGTTTGTTTCAAGGACAATTAGGTTATTACGACGATGGTTGGGAGTTAAAAGCAATGAATTTAGCAACTAAGCCAACTGGGGCTTCTGATACCTATGGATTTACACCTTCGAACTATTCGTATTCAGGCGGTAGGTTTTTATTAATAGACTGTGCAGGTAGTGGATTTTATTTTACTTTATCTTTAAATGGATTATCAGGCAATACTTTAAACGTTTACCACCAATTTCCATTTACGCCTGGCTCATACACTGGCACTTTAGTTATGAGAAATAGTTTGTGTGGAGCAGAGGCAACTATTCCATTTAAAATTGATTTAAGTCATGATGCTTTTATTGCAAATGCAGGTACTGACCAAAATTTAGCCTGTAATGTTGTATCTACCAATCTTTCTGGTAATAATCCTATAGTAACTACTCCTTTTTTTGGTGCTGGTACTTGGTCGCAAATAAGTGGCCCTAATACTGCGGTTATTGCCGATAAAAATGACAGAAGCTCACTAATAAGTTCGCTGGTTGCTGGTACATATTCATTTATGTGGAGTATAGGCAGTGGAGATTTTTGCCCACCAAAGCAAGATACCGTGGTGGTAAAAGTAAGTACTGGGTTACCCTCAGCGATTACTGCGGGTGCTAACTGAATTATTTGTTTTGGAACACCTTTAAATCTAAAAGCAGATCTGGTACCAACGGGTAATATTACAAATATGCTTACAAATACAGGTAGTACGGGCACATGGAGCCAAATAAGCCCCACAACACCTTTGGCTATTTTTGATGATATAAATTCTGCAACACCAACCCTTACTGGCTTGGTAGCAAGCACCGTGTATACTTTTAGATACACTGCTACAAACCTATGCGGTAGTACAGTTGCCAATGTAAATATTACAACAAATGCTACACAAGGGCCATCTGCGGCAGTAGCTGGTAGCAATGTTTGTGTTGCAGTTGGTACATCAGTTATAAATTTGAGTGCGGTGGCACCTCTAACAGGTACTGGTACTTGGAGTAAACTAGTAGCTGGTAACCCTGGGGTAATAACAACCCCTACAAATGCGACTACTACAGTAACTGGTATAACACCTAATAATGTATATGGTTACATTTACACCACTTCTTTAGCTGGTTGTGCTAGTAGCACTGATACTGTTTTTATGGCAAATACTGGTGCAAGTTTATCTGTAGCCAATGCTGGCATAGACAAAGAAGTTTGTGCTGCCGCAGGGGTAAATACTGTTGCATTATCTGCTGTTGCATCAATAAACGGCTTAGGTACTTGGACACAAGAGTCTGGCCCAGTAGGAGTACTCTTTAGCAATGCAAATGACCCAAGTTGTGTAGTAACGTTGCCAATAAATGGAAAGTACGAATTTAGATGGACCATTAGCAACGGAGCATGCCCTAGCACTACTGATGTAGTAAGGGTAATATTTTACAACAAACCTAGTTTGGCTGTAGCAACCACAAGCGATGCTACACTGTGTGGTGCTAGCAATGGTGTTATAGCAATAAATGCAATAGCGCCTACTACTGTTATTTACAGCTGGATTGCACTAACCAACAACCCAGTTATTATTGCTAATTCAACAAGTGCATCTACTACCGCTACTGTGTTGTCAGGCACTACTTTATTGCGATGGACAGTTGCCTCTCCTTCATCCGTTTGCCCATCAAGCTTTGATGATGTGTTGGTAAAATATATACCTACTGCAAATGCTGGCAAGGATACTGCTTTTTGTAAGGCTACAAGTATTATACTAAAAGGTAGCAATGCTGGTGCAGGTGTTGGCACATGGACGCTGGTAAGTGGCCCAAATACACCCACATTAACAAAGCAGGGAGACGATAGCACTTACTCTGCAAGCCCAATGCTAACAGGTACATATGTATATAGGTGGACAGTAACGGCTGTAGGTTGTGCTACTACTTTTGATGATGTAAATATTGCAATAGATGCAGTTACAAACCCTGCAGCAGGTGTAGATTTGTGCTCTATTACTAATAAAGCAATAACGCTTACTGGTAACACTATACCAGTAGGTACTACCGCTACTTGGAGTGTATATAGCCAGCCTAGTGGTTCTTCAGCAGGTACTTTTTCAGCTGCAAATGCTTCGGTTACCAATTATACGAATCCTAATGCAGCAGGTGTTTATAATTTTCAGTACCAATTTAAAAAAGGAGCATGCACCATATTAGATTATGTGCAAGTAAATGTAACAACCCAATCTGTTGCAAAACCCGATATAAAATTGTGTAACAATGGCTCGTTTACCATGGCAGCAAATGTAGCCGATGTGGCAGCTGCTGAAACCGGCATGTGGAGTTTTTATAACAAATTTCCTGCTGCTTCGCCAGCCGTTATTACCAACACTGTTTTAAATACAACTACAGTCACTAGTTTAAATGCTGGCGACTCAGTAAATTTAATATGGACAATTACACCAGCTGGTGGTTGTGCCGCCATTAAAGACACTGTTGCTGTTGTAAATAGAGCAATTATTACTGCTAGCGTCTCTGCAGCTGCTACGTATTGCGATAATTTATCTGGTTTAAACCTTAATGGAAATAGCCCACTACCAGGTACAGGTGCTTGGGTACTTGTAAGCAAGCCAGCAGGTGCTCCTAACCCAGTATGGTCAAACCAAAATACTCGAAATGCAAATGTAAAAGGGTTAACAATTGGTAGCTACACATTTCAGTATAAAATAACAAATGCACCATGTGCTGCTAGTACCAATAATGTAGTTATTTCAAGCAGTTGTACAATTTTGCCAGTAACTTTAAGGGGGTTTAGCATAATAGAAAAAAACTGTACCGCAGTATTAAGTTGGATAAGCGAAACAGAAATAAACCTTAATAAATATGAAGTAGAATACAGCACAAATGCCACTGCTTATAACAAAATAGGAGAATTACTTGGTAAAGGCAGTAACAACAGTTATTCATTTACCAACAAAATCTTAATAGATGGAAAGGGCTATTACAGGCTTAAAGTGGTAGATATTGATGGTAAATATTCTTACAGCGATATTATTGTTTCAAATGTTAAATGTGGAGGAAAATTAATTTCTGTTTTTCCTAACCCTGCCAATAATATTTTAGATATAAATGTTGAAGGCTATTCTACTAAATTAAAAATGAGTTTCATTGATATGTCTGGTAGGTTAATTATGCAAAATCAATTAAGCAATGGCATAAATAAAATTGATTGCTCAAAAATTTCTTCTGGCACATATACCATTACATGTAAAGATGAAAATGGTAATGTAGAAAATAGAAAAGTGACGATAGCGCATTAAAAATGTGTTAGACTAAATATTTATTTCATACAATAAAATACCCCATTCATATTATTATGTTTGGGGTATTTTTATATTAGCTATTTGGGTTTTTGCCGATGTTGGTAATTTTGTTTATATCAATGTCGTTTATTTAGTAACAATAAAATTGATATAGGGCGCCCATAAAACCACCCATCTTCTAAAATACTTTCTCGGACAATAATAAATAAATCATTCATTCAATTCTGCAATTACATAAAAACTTCCACAAATCATTATTACATCAGTGTTTGCTGCATTTTTTTTTGCAGCTATTAAAGCGTCGTTTACGTTATCAAATCCTTCACCAATAAGATTTGCAGCTGTTGCTTTTTCTTGCAAAGTTTTATAAGCCATAGCCCTAGGTATTTGAGCATTGGTAAAATAATACATAGCATTTTTTGGAAACAATTGTAATACGCTATCTACATCTTTATCATTTACAAAACCCAAAATGAAATGTAATTTTACAGAATTGTAAGTTGTGGAAAGTTGAAATAGCACTTGCTCAATGCCGTCTTTATTATGTGCTACATCTGTAATAACAGTAGGGTTTTGCTGTAAAAGATCCCAACGTCCATGCAAGCCAGTCATCTCTTTTACTTTAAGTAAACCTTCGTGCAAAGCTGTATTTGGTATCTTTACCCCAACATTTTTTAATTGCTCTACTGCTTCTAAAACAGTACAAATATTTTTTGCTTGATATAAACCGGTTAAACCAAATAAATAGGTTTCAATTTTACAAGTCATAATATTACCTAAATCGCATTTTAATAAACTATTTTCTACTTCAATATTTCTTATATCATACATTTCATCTGCAAAAAATATTTCAGCGTTTTTTTTATTGGCAACATCTATAAAAAGTAGCCTTGTTTCTGGTAGTGATTCACCAATAACTACGGGTACATTTTGTTTAATAATACCTGCTTTTTGCATGGCTATTTCAAGTAATGTACTGCCTAAAATATTTTGGTGGTCGTACCCAATATTGGTAATGATGGATAGTATAGGTATGATAATGTTGGTGCTATCAAGAAGCCCGCCAAGCCCCGTTTCTATTACGGCAATATCTACTTTTTCTACTGCAAAATAATCAAAAGCCATAGCTACTGTAAGCTCAAAAAAAGAAGGTTTTATTTCATCTGATTTTTCTTTTGTTCGAGCTACAAATTCTACCACAGCTTCTTGCTTTATCATTTCGCCATTTATTCTTATTCGTTCTCTAAAATCTTTTATATGTGGCGAAGTATATAAGCCAGTTTTATAGCCTGCGCTTTGTAATATTGCAGCTAATGTATGTGAAGTGCTGCCTTTGCCATTGGTGCCAGCTATGTGAATAGTTTTAAAAGTATTTTGTGGATTTCCAATGCTCTTACAGAGTTCAATAGTGTTGTGTAAATTTGCTTTGTAAGCAGCAGCACCTACACGGCTAAACATGGGTAGTTGTGCGTATAAGTAATCAATTGTTTGTTGGTAAGTCATGTTAAAAAAAATAGATGGTAGTACAATATTTATCTTATTGCACATTAAAATTAAATTGTACAGTAACAACTCCATCATCATTTTGCTTATCAAATGGCATACTCTTTAAATACCCTCTTATAGAGTTTGCATACCTTGAATTGGTAGTTGTGCTGCCTGAGGCAAATCTCACAAAAGTACCAACTCCATCAGGAGAAACTTTTACAACTGCATTAATAGTTGCTTTTTCTAAATCTCCAATAAAGTTATAAGAACGGTAAATTAGTTTCCTATTTCCACTAATTACTTTTGGTCCTCCCGTTTTACCACCAGGTTTATTACCGTATGAATCTTTATTTCCATTTGTGTTTCCAGCATCACCATTGCCCCCGGGTTTGTTTCCCTGCATTTTATAACCATTATCATCTGTAGCATTATTACCCCCTCCATTGCCCGGGCCATTGTATACTACTTTTGGTATTCTTGGTTTTGGTTTTGTTGTTACAACTACAGCTTGGGGCACTGGTTTGGTTGTTGGTTTTACAGCAGGCATCAGGGTAGGGGCTACTAGATTTTTTTTTATTATTGGCTTCACTATAGGCTTTGCTATTGGTGCTGCTTCTTCAGGTGCATTGTCATCTGTATTTATATTTTCTTTTGTTACTTCGGGTTCATTTTTTGTTTCTGGTTGTGGTGGTGCAGCTAAAGGCTCTGTTGTAGTTTCTTGTTCTGGCGAACGTTCTCCTTTTATAAGCGGTTGCATCTCACCAAGCCCCTCATCATTATTGCCAAGGTTTATTTCAATCAAATCTTGTGTAACTGCCGGTGCTGGTGGTTCTACCTTCCAACTTATTAAAGTAAATGCAAGCAATAAAACGCTACAAATAATAGCTGTATAGACAAATGCCTTTCTCCTTCTTTCATTATCAAAATTATTCACCATATTATAAAGTTACAGTACTGTTTTGTATTGATGAAAAATATGTGCAAATTTCATACCTCAGTTAAATTATTTTAACGTTTTTGTTTTTTACTTTGCAAAAATATATATCTGCAAGTTTAAAGTATGCTGTGTTTATTTCGGACTTAATTTTATTTGCTTCTAAGACAGAAA
>JANXOQ010000309.1 GCA_025357775.1 Ferruginibacter sp.
AATAAGAATCGTTAATAAAAATTTCAAAAGAATAATTAAACTTATGAGCAAATTTTCAAACTTCAATTTTAAAGGGCACAAAGCCCTTGTTCGTGTAGACTTTAATGTGCCCCTAGATGATAAATTTAATATTACAGACGACAATAGAATGAAAGCTGCAATACCTACCATAAAAAAAATATTGGCAGATGGTGGTAGTGTAATTTTAATGAGCCATTTTGGGCGACCTAAAAATGGCTCTGCCGATGAATTTTCTTTAAAGCACTTGGTAAAACATTTGCATGAATTGCTTGGGGGAGAAACAAAAGTATTTTTTGCAGATAATTGCATTGGTGGGCAAGCAGGTATGACTGCTAATATGCTACGTGCAGGCGAAGTACTCTTATTAGAAAATCTTCGTTTTCACAACGAGGAAGAAGCAGGCGACGAAGCATTTGCAAAAAAACTAAGCATGCTTGGAGATGTGTATGTGAATGATGCGTTTGGTACAGCACACAGGGCACATGCATCTACATCAGTTATTGCAAAAAACTTTACTACAGATAATAAAATGTTTGGCTTACTAATGGAAACAGAAGTGAACAATGCAGAAAAGGTAATGCACCAAACAGAAAAACCATTTACGGCCATCATTGGTGGTGCAAAGGTTTCAGATAAAATATTAATTATAGAAAATTTATTAGACATAGCAACAGATATAATTATTGGTGGTGGCATGGCATATACATTTTTAAAAGCTAGGGGTGGAAAAATTGGCACTTCACTTTGCGAAGATGATAGAATGCAAACTGCATTGGATATTTTGGAAAAAGCAAAACAAAAAAACGTAAGCATTCACTTGCCAGAAACAAGCATCATAGCTGATAAATTTGCAGCTGATGCTAATACACAAGACTGCCCAAGTGACCAAATACCTGATAGTTGGATGGGTCTAGACATTGGTGGAAAAGCCATTGGTATTTTTAGTGAAGTATTGAGTAAATCGAAAACGATATTATGGAACGGGCCGATGGGAGTCTTTGAAATGGAGAAATTTCAAAATGGTACAAAGCAAATTGCGCTTGCAGTAGCAGATGCTACTAGCAAAGGAGCATTTTCTCTTGTAGGTGGTGGTGATAGTGTAGCTGCTGTAAATAAATTTAATCTTGCTGATAAAGTAAGCTATGTTAGTACAGGCGGCGGTGCATTGCTGGAGTATTTTGAAGGGAAGGTGCTCCCTGGGATAGAGGTGTTAAAATAGAAAATTACAAAAAGAATGTAAAAAAAGCTACTTATTAAAAGCAGCTTTTTTTATTACTCTAATTTTCAAATAAGCTATAACTAATTTTTAAATATCTCTGAGTGCACTTATAGCAAGTATATCTACTTCCGTTCTGCATAGTTTATTAAAATAAATATTTATGCAATAAGTAATTTTCATCAGACTAAAGCGAAATCAATAATAATGATGCTATTTAAGCATTGCAAGTTTAATTTTATTTTCACATTTTACGATTGATAAATATGAGTTAGTCCAATTATCATGTTACAACGAAATACCAACATGAATTTGTTTAAGGCAAATTTTAATATTTGCTTCAGATTTGTAATGCTGTTGAAAACTTACTTTGCAAAACACATATTTTAAACTATTGTTATGAGGGTTAGGCTTGTTAATTATTTTTTTTAATAAGATTGTATATGATAAATTTAGGCACACCCTAGAAAGAAATCGAAATTCTCACTATTTACAATCTGTCCCAAAAAAGACTTGAAGATTATAAAATACTTTTTATAATTTACTTAATCTTACAAGTTTCTTTATTTGAGTTGACTAATTTTTTAACAAAAATTTTAAACCATGCAAAACTTATACATTTTTATAATCACCCATTTGCAATTTTAACCACCTCTCTTTCTGTACTTATGGCTACTACATTTGCGCCCATGTGGCATTGCCCATTAAAAGTTGCAGTGGGTTCTATGTGTAATTTGCCAGCATATAAATCACCGTCAATACTGGCTTTGCCATGTATGTACAATAATTCTTCAATTTTTATTTTGCCAGTTACCCTGCCTAAGATATCTGCTTGTTTGCCATCAATATTACCTTCTACATTTCCACTTGCTCCTACAATAACTTTTGCCTTTGCAATTAAATTTCCAAGGAGAGTGCCATCAATTCTGATATCTCCATTACTTTCTAAATTTCCCGAAATTGTAGTACCAACACCTATAATTGTAGTAGATGTAGGAGGAATATTATCAAACGTTGTTTTAGTTTTAGACTTAAACATAAAGTTTTTTTAGTAATAGATTTAATTATTTTTTTAAGTTGTAAATGTAAATTACTACTAAAAGTGGCAATAATTT
>JANXOQ010000370.1 GCA_025357775.1 Ferruginibacter sp.
TAAAATGAAAGTAAGCTTCTATCAAACATATTTACAGAGAACTTTTGTTCTATTTCTTTTATCAATTTTACAGAGCTATCTATGCTGCATCCGCTTACTCCACTAGCATTTTCATCTGCCATAAAAATAATAAATCTTCCAAAAAATAAACTGGCATAACCTTTTACAGGTGTGCTATGGCTTTTCCAATCAGTAACAAATTTCTCAAGCATGGGTTCTAATTCCAATGCTTCTTGCATAAAAAATATGCGGTTGCTTTGGTAAATCCACACTCGGGAGTTTGGGGCAAAATCTTCTGGAAGATGTTCTGATATGTTGAAAATCATATTATTTGCAAAGTTTAATTCTGTCGTTATTTTGTAATGTGTTTTTCTCAAGCTCTAAAGCTGTTATTCCTGAAATATAACCATTACAATCTTTGGTAAAATTGTACCAAGTGCCTACTGTTTTATATCGCAAAGAATCACTTTTTTCTTGAATTTTATATTCTAAAAAAATCTGCTCAGGGAAGAAAATCTACTATCAAGTTTTATTAGTTGTTGTAACACCTTTTTTGAATCATTTATTACATCTACGCTATCAATACTTTTTACTAAGATTGCCTGCCATATATAATTATTATTCTTAAAAAGAGGGGGTAAATATAAATTTGATTTTCTATCATGCCAATTACAACCACAATTATGGCTTGGTATTACAACTCTAATAACGCTGTCTATGTCATTTAATTTTACTCGAATTGAATTTTTGCTCGGATTACATGATTTGAATATAAAAAATGATAAAAATAAATAGATGAATAAAAATATATTTCTGAGCATAGATTTGAAATTAATAAAAATTTAAAATTTGCAGCCTATTCATTACGTAATAAAAGCCAAATTGAAATACAAATATTGAACGGAGCGTCGCCACCGAATTCAAATCAGGGAACTGATGTTCACTAACAAAATTTTATCCGAAGGAAAAATTTCAAGTGTAAGATAAAAGAACTACAAATTATTAAAAACTAAAGTCCCTCCCTAGGAGAAATTTAGGGGGCAAGGGAGGCTACCACCAACTCCGCAATATCCAACACAGCTACTTCATCTTCTTTTTCTTTATTTTTTACGCCGTCGGTCATCATGGTATTACAAAACGGGCAAGCCGCTGCAATTATAGATGCTCCTGTAGCAAGCGCTTCGTTACTACGTTCTATATTTATACGCACATCGCCCGCTTCTTCTTCTTTAAACATTTGTGCACCACCTGCACCACAGCACAAGCCGTTGCTCTTACAGCGTTTCATTTCTATTAGTTCTGCATCTAATGCTTCTAAAACTTTTCTTGGTGCTTCGTAAATTCCATTTGCTCTGCCTAGGTAACAACTATCATGGTAGGTAATTTTTTTGCCTTTAAATGCCCCATTTTCATTCATGGTTATTTTGCCAATATCTATTAATTGTTGTATAAAAGTTGCATGATGAATTACTTCGTAATTGCCACCAAGTGCAGGATATTCATTTTTAAAAATATTGAAACAATGTGGGCAGGCGGTTACAATTTTTTTTATGCCATATCCATCTAATACTTGTATATTTTGGTAGGCCATCATTTGAAACATAAACTCATTGCCAGCCCTTCGTGCAGGGTCACCGGTACACATTTCCTCTTTGCCAAGTATGGCATATTTAGTACCTACTTTTTCTAAGATTGTTACAAATGCCTTAGTTATTTTTTGTGCTCTTTGGTCAAAACTACCAGCGCAACCTACCCAAAATAATACCTCAGGTGCTTCACCAGCTGCCATCAACTCCGCCATTATTGGTACATGCATAATTTATTTATTTATTTTATTTAGAGTAAGCCATTTGTTGGTGGTGAATAGCAGCAAGCTAGCATGGTTCTAGTCACTCCTTGAAACTAAACTTTTGTTTACAAAATTCTTTGATACACAAATTTATGACTCAAGTTTGAAGTATTGCAATTATTTTTACAAGGAAATTTTTTACATTGAAGAAATTGCTTGAGAAAATAAAAAATTGGGAAGCATGGCCATTTGCTTTAATTTATGCTCCAATTTCTTTGTGGTGGGGTTGGTACATGCTGCGTTCAGGCGCAGTTTGGTTTTTTACACCAAGCAATCCTAAGCTTACATTTGGAGGTATGGAAGGAGAGCCTAAGCGTGAAATGTATGATTTGTTGCCAAAGCATTTATACCCCACTACTATAAATATTTTACCTACACATACTAATGATGAATTGATAGATGCGGTGAATCAAGCAGGTATAATTTATCCATTTGTGGTAAAGCCAGAAATAGGTGGGCAGGGTATATTGTTTAGAAAAATAGATACTGAAAAAGAATTGTTGCATTATCACTCATTGATGAAATTTGAATACATTGTACAAGATATGATTTTGTATAAAATGGAAGTAAGTGTATTTCATATTCGCCACCCAAAAGAACAAAAAGGTATAGTAACTGGGTTTTTACATAAGATACCACTAAATGTTATTGGAGATGGAAACGCAACTTTGGAGGAGTTAATATTAGCACACCCAAAGGCTGATAAATTTGCTACAGATATGTTGGTAAAACATGTAACATATTTAAAAAATATTATAGCCGTTAAAGAAAAGTATGTATTAAGCTATGCAGCCAATCATAATAGGGGAGCACTTTTTGTAGATTTAAAAAATGAAATTGATGATAAATTGGTTTCCATTTTTGATACATTAAGTATTGAAATAAATGATTTTTTTTATGGCAGGTACGATATAATGTGTAACTCTGTGGAAGATTTAAAAGACGGAAAAAATTATTTAATTTTAGAGTATAATGGCTGTGGTGCTGAGCCCAATCATTTTTATGATACTGGCTACACATTGCGTGGAGCACACAAAGAAATTTTAAAACATTGGAAATATTTATACGAAATAAGTAAGTACAATAGAGAGCAAGGTACAAAGCCTTGGGGCTTTTGGAAAGGATATAAACTTATGAAAGACACTAGAAAAATGTTTGCAGAAATGAGAATACTTGATGGTGAAATTGGTTAATTCGTTAAATATTTTTTTAATCACAATCTTTGCTGCCCAATATTTTTTATATTTTCTCAGATTTTTAAATTGTTTTAAAAAGATTTTCCATGTGTAAGTTTTACTATTTTTTTTGTTAAAAATTTACTTTTATTCATAATCATTACAAACACATTTGTAATTGATTTTCGTCCAAATAAATATTGAATAAACTTACCCGTTTTTACCCTTGTCCCAAAATTAGTTTTCCATTCTTTTATATAAGTTTTTTCTAGTTGTTGTATAGTTATTTTATTTTGCAAAAATGCTGAAATACTTATGGATGCAAGCTTTGAGCTATGCATTGCCATACTCATACCATTACCACACAAAGGGGTAATCATACCTGCTGCATCGCCTAACATGAGTACATTATTTTCTACTACTTTTTTTTTGCTAAACGATATTTGAGATATAGAAACTGGAGCTTGGTATAGCCGCTCCATATTTGCAAATAACTTTTTTAAATGTGGGTTTTCTGATAAAATTAGTTCTTCTGCTTTTTCAATACTACCTGCATTTTTTATATTACTTGCTTTAGTAAGATAACAAACACAATATTTATCATCTTCAATTTTTGATATGCCACAATAACCATCTTTAAAATTGTGTAGTGCTATCATATCAATAGGGAAATTTGTTTTTACATGGTATTTTATTCCTACAAAATTATTTAATCTGTCGCTAGTTTTTGTAGTAAATATTCGTTTCCATTTTACATCAAAATTACTACGCTTACCCCATGAGCCACAACATACTTTACTGTAGTAAATTTGCTGAGTAGTTTTTATAGTAAAAATATTTTCTTTAAATTGTATATCTTCTGCTTTGCAGTTTTGCAAAACGGTTACTCCTTGTTTTTCTGCAATATTTTTTAAGGTATTATCTAATGTATAACGGCTAATACCAAAACCTCCTAAATCTAAATCATTGTACAATGAGTTTCCATTTGGTGATGTAACCCATAGTTTTTTTATGATAGGTAAGTTCATATCAGATAAAGGAACACCTATTTTTTTTTCTAAAAAATCCCAACTTTCAAGGCTTATGTATTCGCCACAAACTTTATGAAAAGGATAGATTTCCTTCTCAATTAATACAACCGAATACCCTTGCTTTGCAAGGGATATGGAGAGTGTGAGGCCTGCTAAACCACCGCCTATTATTGCTGTATCGTATACTTTACTAGGCATTCTTGCAAACAATTAAATACCTAAATGCCCATTTCCATTTTATACTATAATCTGTAATGCCTGCTTTTTCAAAAATAATATTCCATTCTTTTTTATGAAAACCCCTTGCCACAGAAAGAGGTGCATCGTTTTTTACAAGAAGTGATTTTGAAAAAAAACTTGTTAGCCATTTTATTAAAAAATATGCAATAATGCTCCTTTGTAAGTCATTTATAAAAAAACCTTTTACGCTATTTTCTTTCATCCATTTTAGCATAAATATTAATTGCTCTTCTGTAAAATGATGGCAGAATAAGGAGGAAAAAATAACATCTGGTTTTTTTTCAAAAATAACTTTACTATAATCACAAGCAATCCAAGTAGCATTTAAATGAAAATATTGTTGTTTTGCAAAGTCTATACATTCTTTTTTTAAATCTACTCCCGTAAAGTTAAAATGTGTATTATTTGCTTTCGAAATAGCATTTATATTGTCGCCACCACCACACCCAATTTCACATACATTCAATGCTTCGTTTTTGCTTTTAAAATTATTTATTCCTTTAATGGTAATAGAATGCCCTCCTAGCAAAGTGTTAATAATATTTAATTCCTTCATATTACATTTTATATCTTCAAAAGATATATCATCTGCATCTAATAATTCTTTTGTATTGCTTCTAAATTTTAAATTAGGCATAAGTAGCAGTAAATGTTTCCATGGTTAAACCTGGACCAAATGCAGCACCAAATATTACTTCATTGTGTGCTTTATTATTTTCTATTTCTTTCAATATTTTTTGTAATACAAATAAAATAGTTGGAGAACTCATATTTCCAAAGTCGTTCAGTACATCGTAAGAATGTTTAAATACTGTTCTTTCTATTTGTAAAGTATCGGCAATTGTATCTACAATTTTTTTACCCCCAGGGTGTATGCACCAATTAGTAATATCTGCTTTCGTTCTATTTGTTTTTTGTAAAGCAGCTGCTACTAATTTTTCAAAATCAGCTTTTATAAGTTCGGGTATATAGCCAGTAAGTGTCATTAAAAACCCTGTACTTGATAGCTCCCAAGCCATATCTTTTTTGCCTTTAAAACTTACATCGCTGTAAAAGTTTTCTAGAAGTAATCCTTTGCCTGCTGTATTGTGTTGCATTAAAATAGCTGCGCAACCATCTGCAAATAATAAAGAAGAAGTAAGATTATCAACTGTTGGTTCTGTTTGAAAATGAATCGTACAAAACTCAGTACAAACAATTACTACTTTTGCATTTTTATAATTGTTGCAAAATGCATCTGCTATTTTCATAGCATGTATGGCTGCATAGCAACCCATGAAGTTTACAGAGGTACGCACAATTGTATTTGGCAATTGCAATAGCTCCATAAGCTGTAAGTCAAGCCCTGGCGCACTCATGCCTGTACAACTTACAGTTATAAGATGTGTAATTTCTTGTGGATCTATTTTATCTTTTATACATTTTATAACTGTTTCTGCTGAAAGTATTACTGCATAATTATTATAAAACTCCATTCTTTTGCTAATGCTTGGCACAGGTTGCAAATCATCTGCTTCGCTAAAAAACACCCTTTCATTTTTACTGAAATCAAAATCTGGGATTATTGAATAACGATACTCAATACCACTATGATTATATAAGAATTTTAATTTTCTTGTGTCGTCGTTATTTTTACAATATACTTTATTAGCAAAATCAAATAAAGTAGTTTGCGAATGCTTGTATGTAGGTACGCCTGTAGCTATAGAAATAATTTTGCTCAATATTTTTCAATTATTAATACAGCAATAAATGCTGCATTGGTACAAATAGATGCAATGATATTCATGCGCATCGTATTTTCAAAATTTGCTTCTGTAATATCTATTCTAACTTTCATCATCCACCAAAAAAAATATATTAATGTAGGTAAAGTAAACAAGGCAATTGTAAAGAATAATAGTTGTTCTAGATTTAAGAAAAAATAAATAGCCATTAAATTCATAGCTATAAAAAACCAAGACCCTGTAAAAATAAATGTGCCATTATAACCTAGCAGCATACTTAACGTTTTTACACCATCAGCTTTATCTTGCTCATGCTGGTATATTTGTGTAAGTGGATAAAAACTTCCTACTAAAAATGAACTTGCAATTATAGGAAGCAAAGACACATTAATCGTTTTACTTACATTGCTTGCATGGTTTACTAAAAAATATACAATGCCACCTTGAAAAATACTTGTAACAATAAAACCAATTATTGGATATTGCTTTAGCCTTATGCCTCTATAACTATATGCCCTAGATGCGGCAATAAAACCTACAACACACAGAAAAGAATACGAACTTATAAATGTACTTATTAGCAAGGCTAAAACATCCATAACAATTGTAACATAAAATAATTCTTTTGTAGGCTGCATAGGATGTTTTAAGCCTCCTACACTTTCTGTATCTCTATCCATATAACTATTGTAGCCATTGCTAGCTGGGTAAACAAGTAGATGCAACACTATAAAAATTAAAATGGTATGCGTAAGTTGTATATTTTCTACTTGGCTAAGTGCAAACCAAAATACAGGCATTAAGAAAAATGAGAACTTTAAACGTAGCAATTGAACAGTAGAAGCCTGTAACATTAAAAATATTTGATGTAATTTACGCTTTCTATAGCACAAAAGTTTTTTACAGATAATTTTACAACTCTACAATTATTTTAATGATAAAATTAATACGAATTTTAGGGTGGGGATTAATGATTAGCTTTATTGGCTCATTGCCGCTTGGTACGCTAAATGTAATGGCCATGCAAATTGGCATTTACGAAACTATACAAAAAGCATTGTTATTTTCATTGGGTTCGTTATTGGTTGAAATGATTTATGTGCGTATATCTCTCATTGGTATAAATTGGATAAATAAGCAGAAAAAATTAATGGACATAATGCAATGGATAACTTTTGGTATAGTTGTATTGCTTGCTATTGCTAGTTTTTATGCAGCTATGCAAACAGCATCAGGGCAAAGTGCTGCTAGTAATAATCCGTTGGCAAAATATAGTATGAATCGATTTTTATTGGGTATATTTATGTGCGCTATAAACCCTGTGCAAATACCTTTTTGGTTTGGCTGGAGTACATTATTATTTTCTAAAAAAATATTAGAACCTGTAAGTAAACAATACAATTATTATATAGTTGGCATAGGGCTTGGTACTTTAGCAGGTAATTGTATTTTTATTTTTGGAGGGAAATGGTTGGTTAGCCGAATAGCAAACTCACAGCAATATTTAAACTGGGTTATTGGTGGAATATTTGCAGTGACGGCATTAATAACTTTGTGGAAGATACTAAAGAAAAAGAAGCCTAATTTATCTTCTCAATAGATAAAAGAAACTAGCAAGATTGTATATGTGATATAAAAAATGTATAAATTATTTTCATGCTAATGAATAATTTAATTATTAAAAAACGCAATAATCTACTGTATAATAAAAGCTAAATAAATAGCTGAAAATGCAATGTGCGACGCCACTGCAGCTAAATCAAGGCTATTGGTTCACAAACAAAAGAGCGGATAAAAGTTTAACTACGATTGTACACATTTTAAATAATTATGCTTCCATTTCTACCGCCCATTTATCTCTATCATCTGGACTCATTTTCCATGGGGCAAAGTTAGTTTCAATATTGGTAAACATTCCATTCCAATCTTGTGGGGCATTGCTATCTTCCATAATTAGACTGCGGCGTAGTTCAGTAATAATTTCTAATGGATTAATGCTTACAGGACATTCTTCCACACAAGCATTGCAAGTTGTGCATGCACGCAATTCTTCTACGGTTATAAAATCATTTACCAATTTTTTTCCATCATCAACAAAGCTGCCATTTTTTTCAATATTTTTCCCTACTTCTTGCAATCGGTCTCGGGTATCCATCATTATTTTTCGTGGGCTCAATAACTTACCTGTAATATTTGCAGGGCAAGCAGCCGAGCAGCGACCGCACTCCGTACAAGCATACGCACCCATTAGGCTTGTCCATTTTAAATCAAAAACATCTTTTGCTCCAAATTTTACTGAAGCTTGCTCTCCAGTAGGGGCAAGCTCTGGCTGCATCATATACTTTACTTCGTTTTGCACGCTTACCATATTTTCCATTTCGCCTTTTGGTAATAGCCTACCATAGTATGAATTAGGAAAAGCCAATATTACATGCAAGTGCTTGCTGTATGGTAAATAATTTAGGAAAACGAAAATACCTGCAATGTGCAGCCACCAACAACTACGCTCTATAAATATTAAAGTTGTTGTAGAAAAGTTTTCGAACAATGGAGCTAAAAAACCTGAGATAACAAAATTACCTGTTTGATGATAATGCTCACTGCCTTGTAATTGTAATGCTCTATCGGTTGCATTCATAATCAAGAAAAGACTCATTAAAACAATTTCGGCAATTAAAATATAGTTGGCATCGCTGCGTGCCCATCCGTTTAAATCCTTGCTCATAAAGCGTTTTATATTAGCAATATTTCTTCTTGCTAAAAAGACAACGCATACTGCTAAAACACCAAATGCCAATATTTCAAAAAAGTTTATTGCAAAAGCATATAGCCCACCAAGCAACCCTAAAAACAAGCGATGTGTGCCAAATAAACCATCTAAAATAATTTCTAATACCTCTATATTAATGATGATGAAACCTGCGTAAATAATAAAATGCATTACGGCTACAAATGGTTTGCTAAACATTTTTCGCTGTCCTAATGCTAGTAATACCACATTTCTCCAACGCAGTTTGCTATCACCTTTAAATTCTTCTGGCTTACCGAGAAAAATATTTTTGCGAATGCGTGTGATATTTTTTGTAAAAAGCCATACAGCTATGCCTGTAAGAGCAAGAAAAATAATTTGAGGGATGTAATTCATAATATAAAAATGTAATACAAAGTTAGAGGTTTTGAACTTTTTAAGATTAGTTTTAAATTAGATAACGTAGCTCATCAATACCTCATCTATATATCTATCTTCACTTTTAAAATATGTGCAATTTTTCAAAATACCTTCTTCCACAAAACCTGCTTTTTTATATAATGCTATTGCTTTGTTATTTTGCACGCCTGCAGTTAATTCTATCCTTTTAAAATTATTGTGTTTAATATGGCTTATTATTTCATTTAACATTATAAGCCCCAAACCCTGCCCAGCTTGCATTGGGTGTATTGCAAAGCCTCCTAAATATACAATATGAGCAGTACGGTGGGCAAGCGCTACTAGTTTAAACATGCCAGCAGGTTCATTATTATTTATAAAAATATATAGTACACCGTCTTCTAATAATTTTGTGTAAATAGGTTTAAATTCCGCTTCGCTCATTTGTTCGTACAGCAAATGTGGATTTATTACTGGATGCATATACATATTATACACGAATGTAAAATCGGCTTCTGTTGCTTTTGTAAACATGGTTTTTAAAATAATAAAGAAAATATTTTTATAAAATAAATTTAATCTATAATATTAAACATTTAGCAAAATTTTGATTCTAATTTTTTCTTTTTTAAAA
>JANXOQ010000101.1 GCA_025357775.1 Ferruginibacter sp.
CCAAATATAGAACGCAGTTTTTGTCTCACCAAAAATTAGGTTTAATTTTAACCTTTTTATTATGATTTTGTTAAAAATAAATGTTGAGATTAGAAAAAATATTACAAAATGCTTGTTTTTTAAAATGTAAAAAGCTATAAATTACGCTCACAATTCTTTATATGAAAATATTTTATTTCTTTCTCTCGTTTTTAGTAACTGTAATGCTTATAATTGTTTTTAATACAAAATTGTTGGCACCAGCTCCCCTTGGCACTCTGCTTTCGCCACAGCATGGTCTTTGGCAAAATGCAGAATCTGTTGAAAATAATTTCTCTGACAATTTAAAATTTCCTATGCTAAAAGGAAAGACAACTGTGTATTTAGACGAAAGATTAGTGCCACATGTGTTTGCCGAGCAAGAAAACGATGCCTATTTTGTACAAGGTTATTTACATGCAAAGTTTCGTTTGTTTCAAATGGAATTGCAAACTTATTCTGCAGCTGGGCGTGCAAGTGAGATAGTTGGAGAGATAGCAATAAAACACGACAGAGAATTTAGAAGATTAGGAATGGTGTATGCTGCCAAAATTGCTTTAGAAGAAATTGATAAAAACGATGCTGTAAAGCAAAGTTGTGATGCCTATACAGCAGGTGTAAATGAATACATACGTTCACTTACAGAAAAATCTTTGCCAATAGAATATAAACTTCTTGGCTTACACCCTGAAGAATGGAGTAATCTAAAAACAGCTTTGTTTATGAAGTATATGGCTTATGATTTATCATCACATGAAACAGATTTTGAAATGACAAATGCTAAATCATTTTTTAGCCAAAAAGATTTTGATTTATTGTATCCTAGCATACAAGATTCTTTAGATCCAATAATACCAAAGGGTACAGTTTTTCCCAAACAAACTGTTTTTCCTTTAGTTCCTAAAAATATTGATTCTAGTTATTTTAAAAATGCGCTGGTAACTGCTGAAGAATATTCAAAAGCAAACCCAGAAAATGGAAGCAATAATTGGGCGGTAGCTGGCAGCAAAACAAAAACAGGTGCGCCTATTTTATGCAATGATCCTCACCTTGGTTTAAACTTACCTTCTATTTGGTACGAAATGCAAATTTCCACACCTAGTTTTAATGCATATGGTGCAAGCTTCCCAGGTGCACCTAGTATAATAATTGGTTACAACGATAGTTGTGCTTTTGGTTTTACAAATGGTGGTAGAGATGTAAGGGATTATTATGAAATAAAATTTAAAGATGAATCAAAAAAAGAGTATTGGTTTAATAATGCATGGAAACAAACCGAAATAGTAATTGAAAAAATTATAATAAAAGGCAAACCAATTTTTTTAGATACTGTTGCTTATACTGTTTTTGGACCAGTAATGTTTGATGCAAGTTTTAATGGAGGTAAACAAACAAACAATAAAAACTATGCTGTACGTTGGACAGCACACGATGCAAGCAATGATTTACTAGTATTTAATTTACTAAACCATGCAAAAAATTATGCAGATTATACTGTAGCAGTAAGTAAACTTGTAACGCCTGGCCAAAATTGCCTATTTGCTTGCAAAAATGGAGACATTGCCATACGTACGCAAGGGGAGTGGCCTGCCAAATGGAAGGGGCAAGGAGATTTTGTAATGCCAGGCTTTGACAGTACTTACATGTGGCAAGGCATGATACCACAAAATGAAGTGCCATTTCAATTTAATCCTATAAGAGGTTTTGTAAGTAGTGCAAATCAAAAACCTGTAGACGAAACCTATCCGTATTATATAGGAAGAGAATACCCAATTGTAAGAGGATTGGTAATAAATAAAAAGCTTAGTGCAATGCAGCAAATAACTGCACAGGATATGATGACACTGCAAACAGATAATTTTAACTTGTATGCGCAAGAAATAATGCCAGTACTTTTTAAGAATATAAACGCAGGAAAATTTACTACTGAGGAAGCTAAGTTTTTTAATATTATGAAAACATGGAATTTTAAAAATGATGCAGATTCAAAAGGAGCTACAGTTTATAACGAATTTTTTAAAAAATTTAAAGCAAATGTTTATGATGATGAATATTTAAGAGCCCCTGCTGTAATTAAGAAACCTTTTGAAAGCACTCTTATAGAGGCAACTTTGCATGATACTGCGTACAAGTTTTTTGATGATGTTTCTACTACAGTTAAAGAAACCTTGGAAGATATTGCAACAAAATCATTTAAAGATGCTTCAAAGGAATTAAGCAAAATAGAAAAAGATGGTAAACTTGAATGGGCAAAAAATAAAGGAACATATATAAATCATTTATTAAAATTAGCACCATTTAGTAGAACAAACTTACCAATTGGTGGTGGGGTTGGAATTATTAATGCTACTACAGACGACCATGGGCCAAGCTGGAGAATGATTGTTAGTCTTACCCAAAAAACTGAGGCTTATGGTATATACCCTGGTGGACAAAATGGAAACCCAGCAAGCAAATTTTATGATAATTTTATTGACAATTGGGCTGCTGGTAAATATTATCCTCTTTGGATGATGACAAAAGATGAAACAAAAGATACACGAGTAAAATGGATTATTAATTTTGGGAATTAGTGGTCGGTTGCTTGGTTAATTTGTTTGTAATTTTTTAACAATTTTGGATTAGTAATCAAATCATATCTTAATAATAATGAATTTGTAATAACGAATATCCATTTACAAATTGCAATGATAATAATCAAAAAATAAAAATAATTAAAACAACTTTACAATGAAATTTATTATATCAGTATTTTTAATAGCAGTATTAAGTTTTGCAACTTGCTTATATTTACCTTGGTGGATAATAGCTATTACAAGTGCTATTGTTGCGTTCGTAATTCCCCAAAAAAATGGACTTGCGTTTTTATCAGGGTTTATAGCATTGTTTTTATTATGGGCTGGTTTAAGTTTTTATATTAGTGGTACCAACAATAATATTTTAGCACATAAAATATCTCAATTATTTATAAAAGTCGATAATCCTACGATTTTGTTTTTATTTACTGGTACTATTGCAGGGCTTGTAGCGGGGTTTGGTAGTTTGAGTGGAAGGTTATTGAAAAAACTTTTTGTGAAGGCTGTTTAAAAAATAAAACTAGTTTGGTATTAGTAATACAATTTATAATTTATAAATAATCCTATTTAAATAGTCGTCAAGGTAAACTTGTAAAACCAATTGTTCATAAAGAAACCAGCCTTCATCAAGCTCTGTTTACATTTGTGATATAAGAAATTTTGACTA